>JAHEYX010000305.1 GCA_023251415.1 Chitinophagales bacterium | reverse complement strand
CTGTTCCAATAACCGCATTATTAATTTTAATATTTGGGCGTTGTTTAACGGCTTGACCTGCAGCAAAACTGCAAGAAGCAGGACTATTATCTTGAAAAGCAAAAATACATGAATTAAAGGTGGTTGCAGTTTGATTGAAAATAGAGTTGGAAGTATAGCCTGTTGAACTGTAACTACATAAATTTATAACCAGGTTTGATACCCCATCCCAATAAAATGGAGTACTTAAATTATGCGTATTCCATCCGCTCACCGCATTAAATGTTCCGGTATTGAGCACCGGTGTAAATGGGGGAGTAGCATAATAGTTTTTACCACTGCAATTTATGATTTGAAATGCACCGGGCGCTAAATTAAAATGCGGAAACACCCATTGTTGCGGAACAGCAGTGGTGTCCGTTAAGGAGTATTGATACAAGTCGATTGCTGAACTACCTGCATTATACAATTCAATCCAATCATTGTACTCTTGCTCTTCATCAATAAAGGTGCTGTAATTTTTATTACTTCCTTCATTAATATAAACTTGTGCAGAAACAGTGTTGACTAAAATAAATGCAAAACAAACTAGGAGTATATACCGCATAATAAAAATTTGTCGGCTAATATACACAAGAATTGATTGGAAACTAGGTCAAAATAATTGTTGCTGTATTGAACAAGAACGCGGCCGGGGGGCACTATAATTAGATAGGCTCTTGTTCAATAACAGCAACATAAGCATATACCGTTACGCTTGCTATTCCATACTCACATTCTTTTGGAGAATCGTACAAAGGGCTACTGGCAATGCGTTGATCTTTTTTATTCTTAAGAAAAAAGCAAAATTTATCACCTTCACGGTGGCGCTCATAATTAGCATCGTTTCCGGCAAGGTTGCGAGCTTCGGCAATGGAAGCTAAACAGGAGTCGTAAGACAAATAAGCGAAACTCTTCAGAATAGTTTCACCGGATTTATTTTTTAAAATAAAGTGATAATGAGGAGGTTGATTAGTAATAGAAAACTGTCCCATAATTCGTGTTCAAGTGGTTGTTACTAAAAAACAACCACTTCTAACAAGTAAACTTTCATTTTTCGGGGGAAACCATTGCAGTTTCGCTGCCGTTTCTTACAAGAATTATTCAATAGATAAGCTGAATGAAGAAGGTACACGACTAACCTCTACATTTTACACATATAATTTATTGAATGAATTTCATGCTTGAAAAAAAGGTTAAAGTTAATGAAGTGGTTGATTTCTCTAATTAAATGCAATGCAAACATACAACACAGAAGAGGGGCTGCACAAGATGGAAATTCCTGTTTTTTACTAGGAAATTTCCTGTTTCAGCATATGAAATATCCTGTACCAATAGGTGGAATTTCCTGTTTAAAAAGGTGGAATCTCCTGTTTTTCATAGGTGGAATTTCCTGATGTATATAGGTGGAATTTCCTGTTTTTTAAGTCGTTTGATTAAGCTACATTTGCCTATTATCCTTATTTATCAATTGTTTAACCCATTTAATCCCTATTATTATGAGTGTAATTTCACAAAGTACTGCATTAGAATACATCAATGAATATCGTGCAGGCATCAATTGCGAAGACTTAAGAAGTGTAAAACTTGGATCAGAAGTCATTAAAGCAATTTTAGATAATGCAAGTAGTCAAACAACAGAACAGTATGACGGTATTCGTGTTTATTTGGCAAAATATACCGAAACAGTCGCTGACACGCCTGCTGTAAAAGGTAATATGACCTGCATTGTTGCTTTAACCATTAGTGATGTAGATAGTATTTATTTTGATTATGGCAATCCTTGTCCTATGGACTGTACTAATTCAATAGGAAATTTACCACCTGATTGTAATTCATAAGTAATGTTACTTTTTTATAAAATAATTATTGCAATAACATTTATTATTTTAATAATAACCTATCGCAAGGATAAAAATTATAAAATAAAAATGCCAATCCTATTTATTGTAGGATTGGCATTTTGCGTTGATGATATAATAATTCCATTAACAAAGGGAACACAAATACCTAAAAATTTAATATACAATTTATACTCGCTAATTGATATTGGCGTTTGGTTCTACGTTGTTTTTACTATTCTAAAGAATCAAATTCCACGATATATAGCAGTATTCTTAACACTTATTGTATACACATCTAGTTTTATTGAATTATTTTTTTATGATAATATTAATCAATTTCATACAACTTCATTTTGTTTATATGAATTAATATTAATATTAATATCTATTTATTACTTATATTTCAATTTAAAGATAGATTATTATTCATTTAGCGATAATATTCATTTTTGGATAATTGCTGCATGTATTATTTATCATAGTATTTCATTTTTAAAGTTCACTTTTATGGGATTATATTCTTCATCTAAAAACATTCAGTCTGCGGCATTCGGCTTTTATCTTCTAGGTTTATTATCTAATTTACTCTTTTGTATATTTATTTGCATTGCTTTTATGAATGACTATTTTAATAAGCTATGGAAAACAATTTAATAGGTGAGTTTATTGCTATTGGTGGCGTTGTTTTGGCTGTTTTAGCCCTAGGTTTATTAGCCATATTTGTCGTTTCTCGCCGTCGCCAAAATATGCTCTACTTAAAAAACCAAGAGCAATTGGTGCTTTTTGAAAAAACGCTCATGCAAAGTCGTATCGAAATCCAAGAAGCCACTTATACCACTTTGGGAAATGAATTGCACGATAACGTTGGCCAACTCATCAGCAGTGCTAAATTATTACTCGTACACGCCGAACGAGCAATACCGGACCCTCCGCCCGTATTAAAAAAGGTGCAAGATACACTCAGTCAAACCTTACAAGAAGTACGCTCCATTTCAAAAGTACTAAGTAAAGAATGGCTAGAAGTATTTCAAGCTATTCCTCAACTCCAAATTGAAATTGATCGGGTCAATCAAAATGATGAACTACAGGTCACTTTAACTGCGGAAGATAATGTACTTCAACCTATTAAAAATGAATCTCAATTGTTATTGTACCGAATATTACAAGAAGCTATGCAAAATGCCATTAAACATGCAAATTGTACTTCCATTAATATCAATATAATAGCAAAAGAAAGCACCATTCAGGTTACCATTAAAGATGATGGCAACGGATTCGATCATGCTGCTGCTTCCAATGGAATTGGACTGCAAAATATCCGAAATCGTGTTAAAGCTTTAAAAGGAACTGTAGAATGGTTACCTAATAATCCCGGAACTAACGTATTTTTGACTATCCCTATATAAGCCTCCAACCATGAATTCCCCCGAAATCCCTATCGGCATTGTCGATGACCATCAATTGTTTTCTTCTTCGTTAAGCATGTTACTCAGTGCTGTACCACGATTTAAAGTAGTACTTACTGCAAAAAACGGTCGAGAGATGATTACCAAACTGCAGAAGAAAGACCAACAAATACCCGCAATAATGTTAGTGGATGTAAGTATGCCCATCATGAATGGACCGGATACTTGCGCCTGGATTCGTCAACACAAGCCGGAAATAAAAGTAGCTGCCTTAAGTATGAATGCCGAAGATAAATCCATTATTGCTATGGTGCGTTCAGGATGTTGTGCTTACCTGCTCAAAGAAATACACCCCGATGAATTGGAACTCGCCATCGTACAAATTTTCGAAAAAGGTTTTTATTATTCTGCCACCATGCAGATTAAACCACCCCAATTCATGACTGAAGACCAGCAAATTTTTACGGCTCGTGAAATACAGTTCATTAAATTAGCTGCTTCTGATTTTACTTATGTTGATATTGCCGAAAAACTTGGTTTAGCGGAAAGCACTATTGATGGTTACCGTGCTCGTATTTTTGATAAACTAGGGGTTAGTAGCCGCGTTGGAATGGTAATCGAATGCCTCCGTCAAGGATATATTGATATTCATGAAATACGAATTAGCGAATAAGCCTTATTCTTTAACAAGTGTTGAACTTCCTATGCGAACACCGTCGGCGTAAATGTCGACTAAATAACTGCCCGTTTGTAAGGAGGTTGCCGAAAAAACATAAGTCGCGCCGGTTGCAGAAACCGCTCTGCCGCTCAATGTTGCAAGCA
>JAHEYX010000304.1 GCA_023251415.1 Chitinophagales bacterium | reverse complement strand
GATTCGGTTTATACTTTTAGTTGGAACAGAGCGGATAATATTTTAAAATCAGAATATGAAAGCATTTATTTAGTAAAGTGCAATAAACAAGACAAGGCTGTAGATGCTTATTATAATGGCATTCCGAATGCAGAGTTAGCTCAACAACACTTTAGTTTTAACACAGCCGGTATAGCCAAAAATAAAGGTTATCTATATCCGAATACCAAATACGCCTATAAAATCATTTCCTTTAAAAATGGAAATGCTATCGACAGCAGTAGCGTACAATCCTTTATTACCGGTCGTGATTTATTGGCAGAAGAAGCTTTAAAAATCAATACGCTATTAGTTAATGATTATACTGTAAACAATTTGGTAGTAAGCAATCCATTTCCGGATAATTTTGCGGGTAGTGGCGTAATGGAATTATGGAAAGGCGGTCCGGTAATTTCAGTTAGTTTTCAAGGCCTTAAGATAAGACCGATTCAAGAACAAGGTAAACGTGTATGGAAAGCTATTGGAGAACAAAAAGCAGTATTCACCATTACTCAAACGAAAGAGAAAGGTTATGTTGTTTATTTAAAGGGTGATCCAAATGCGGATGGTAATTTTGCCTTGTATTGTAAAACATTGGTTTGTTATGTTAAAAATAGCGGAACATGGAATGCTGCTACCATGACCTATACCATCAACAGCCAATCCATTAAAGATGCGATGGTTTGTTCGTTTGAATACCAAACTCCATTTGAATATGCGGCAGGTGCCGGTTATCCAGCAAAAAAGCAAATTACTTTATTGGCCAAACCTAAAGATGATACCTTAGGAATAAGCTATAGCAGCCAATTTAACGGCAAGTTATACGATGATAATAAAAGCAATTATGCCATTTACCGTGCATTGGAAGGCATGAAAAGTATAGAACTATTGTTTGATAAAGATTGCAATTATGAGGTGAAAGGTGTTCAGGTAACGGCACATTTAAATGTTGGAATAATTACAGCATTAACATCAACTCCGTACATTTTTAAAGATGCTCCCAATTGGATTTTTACTTATAACGGAAAAGAAAGCAGTATTGATAAAACAGTTGCTTCCAATAAAGAAAATTACTACTACTGCAAAGTTAAGGGAAGTAATAATCAAACTATTTATATTAGTTTAACCAATAATGAAATACCTGATGCTTATAAAAACAAAGTATTGTGTAAAGGAGTGAGTGTACCAAAGTTTCAATTCGAATTACATCAAACCAATTATTCAACCTTTTTTGATGCCTATAATTTAAAAGATATCGGCAATGGTTTATTTTGTAACGACACCATTCAAGAAGCCCGTTCAGTCAACTTCTTTGATTATGGAACCACTTTAACCACAACTAAATTTAAAATCGATCAATCGAGTTTAGTTTCGTTTCAAAGTTGGGGAAAGATTTTTGTACCATTTATTAAACGGGCAGTACCGATGAGCATTTATGCCAATGCTACAAAAATGTATGAAATCAATTTAGATTTTTCTGCCTTTAATGCTTCTAAAGCCGTGGCTATTTATGGTGAAGAAAACAACAGTAATTATTGGATTAAATTTTGGCCGAAGTATGGAACTATGCAGTCGGGAGTTATCCATGTTGATGGTGCCTTTCTGATGCAAGGGAAAGCACTGAAAGGTATTACCGGTAATCAATTCATGGATGTCAAAGATTTAATAATTGAAAGTCGTGGTAAGGTAAATTTTGCTAATAATATTCCACTTTCGCCTTTATTAGTTCAAGCTCCTGCTCATTTTAATGCCTTCAGTTGTAATGTTAAACAATTGGGATTAGCGACAGATGTTGGGGATAAAAAATATACTTTCACCGTTGTTGGCGATATACAAATGGGTAATTTAGCTGATGATGCTAATGCTGCACAATTAAATACAAGCTTTGCAATTAGTGATGCATCAATAGATGTAAGCTTTGATGAAAATGGTAAAGCCAAAGGCCCGGCAGCCTATTATTTACCGGACCCTGCTGCACCTGAAGCCGATCCATTGGATGTTCAAATTAATGGTAACGGAGTAAATGCGGGTTATCATAATGATGCCTGCGATTTCAAAGGTGGTTTTCAGTTGTTCGACGTTCCGGGCTATGGTAAAGGATTTAAGTTAGAAGGTTCTTACGAAATTAAACAACCCCAACCGGGTATGTTAAAAAGCAAAATTATTGTTGGAGTAAACACCAGCAATCCAAACGACCCTTTCAATTTTTGGTACGTTGCCTTCGGACAAAAGAATTGCGTTAAATTTCCGGTTTTTGCCGGAATCAATTGTTATGGATTTGAAGGGCGTGTATTCTACCACATGAAGCACAATATTGTAAATGGAAATATTTTTGCCGATGATTATACTCCCGAAAAAAGCAGCACCTTTGGCTTGTATGCGGGATTAGATTTAGAAACATCAGATATCGGTAAGACCGTTTGGGCAAATAGCGCTTTTGAAATTCAATTCAAAAATGAAGCCTTTGAAAAAATATTGTTACAAGGCCATGGTAACGTATTTAGCAGTGGCAGTGAAATTAATGATGGTCAAATTAAAGTGGATTTAATCGGCGAACTAAATTGGAAAAATAAATCGATACAATTAAATACCATTGCAACCGGTAAAGTATATGAAGTGGTTTGTTTAGATGCCATTAAAATGAACTTCTATTTAAGTCCGTCAAATTTTGATTTCAATTTAGGTACTAAAGAAAGTCCTTCTAAATTCTCTTTATTCTGCAGTACTCCATTAAAACTGAATGGTACCGGTTATTTCCAAATTACACCGACCACACTCAATGGTGGAGTTGGGTTTGATTTTTCGACACCAACGTTTGGAGGAGTGGATTGCGGTATGTTAGGCTGTTATGGGGCTTCAATAAAAGGCACAGCAACAGGCTCCGGAGATTTTGCCCTAAATAGAGATCCGTTTAATTTAAGTGCTTCGGTTGATTTATATGCCGGCGTTCATGTGCAAGGTTGCATTGTTGATTGTTTAGAAAAAGACATCACCTTAGCGCATGCCACCTTCTCCTTTTCGTTTCCGAATCCCATTTGTATAGCCGGTTCATTATATGTGCCAATGCCAATTGTAGATGATATCAGTTTGCCGCTTCGTTATAAAGATGGAGCCATCAGTTTTAACTCAACCTGTGATTAATAAATAAACATTTGTATGAACAACCTACTTCGCTTTATAGTACTACTCGTTTTAACCGTTATAAGCAGTTGCGCTATTTTATTCGCACAACAGCAATATAATCTCTATACCACCAATACCAGTTCCGGAAAACAAGTTAACCTGAAATGGTACAGTAAAAAAACCTTGTTCGCTCAAAGTTTTATGCTTTATCGTAAAAAAGATGGCGGTGCGTATGAAAAAATAGCAGCAATAGCTCCTAGCCCGCTAATAAGCAGTACCGAATTAAACTCAGCAAAAAATCAATTTAAAAATGATGCTGCCTATACCGGATTAATTACTTTTTATGATGAATACAACCGCACACCGGCAGCACAGCAACCCTTAAAGTTAGCCGGCTTGTATTTGAGTACAGTCAATAACTTTAATCTGGCGAAGCACTTGGGTATTGCCTATGAAGATCAAACCGTCGAAAACGGGGTACGTTATCAATACAAATTAAGTACGATGCTTAATGGAGCCGAAGTGGTATTAGCCGAAAGCGAACCGATATTAGTAGCTCCATATAGCAATATACCTTTTCCGGCAACAGTAACAACCAATGCCTTAGATACAAAAGCGGCTTTTTCATGGAGCGCTACGCCCGGTTATTTTTTCTTCAAAATATACCGTGGGACTTCAGAAAAAACTATTGCTCCATTTAGTGGTAATGCCATTATGGTGAGTACAAGTAATGCCAATTCAAATGCCGTAACTGTAAATTTTACTGACGACAGTTTATTAAATGGTACCACTTACTATTATCAGTTAGAAGCAAGTGATGTATTTAATCAAAACACGACGCGTTCTACAGTATTACTGGTAACACCACGTGATATGACTGCACCTACTGCCTTAGAAAATGTTACGGCTAATCGTGTTGAAAATACCATTGAAATTAAATGGGAACATTCATTAGCTAAAGATATCAGCAATTATTTGTT
>JAHEYX010000303.1 GCA_023251415.1 Chitinophagales bacterium | reverse complement strand
CGGTTAAACATAGAAATGGAAAAGCCGGAGGATTATCGTTTAAATAGTTAGCCAATACATGAGCTTGCATGTGATTGACTGCAATAAAAGGCTTATTTAAAGCTAAGGCCAAGGCTTTGGCAAATGAAACCCCTACTAACAATGAGCCGATTAAACCCGGAGCGATGGTACAGGCAATGGCATCAACTTGTTGTAAATTAACTCCGGCTTTAGCTAAAGCCTGATGAACAACCGGAACGATGTTTTTTTGGTGATCACGTGACGCCAATTCAGGCACTACACCACCGTATTGCTCATGTATTTTTTGATTGCAGATAAAATTCGATAATACCTTGCCATCCACGAGCACTGCTGCAGATGTTTCATCACAAGATGATTCAATGGCTAAAATGGTTACTTGCTTTTTCACAGTGTAAAAATAGGCGAAGAATCGAGAATTTATAAAGTTAGCCCCCGTGTAAGCGTTTTTTTTCGCATCTTTAGCCCATTAAATATTAAACGTAATGAGCGAACACTTGATTTATGGTAAACACCCAGTTTTAGAAGCTATTTTAAAAGCTAAAACCATTGATACCATTTTTATTGAAAAAGATTTAAAAGGCGAAGGCATTAACGAAATTCGTGCAAAAGCTAAGGAATTGCAATTGCCGGTAAAGTCGGTGCCACGCGATAAACTGGATTATTTGACCCGTAAAAAAAATCACCAAGGAGTAGCAGCCTATTTATCGATGGTGACCTATTACGATAAAGACCAAATTTTGAACAGCCTCAATGATCAAGGCACTGTTCCACTCTTTTTAATTTTGGATCATATTACGGATGTGCGCAATTTTGGGGCTATTGCTCGTACAGCTTATGGAACAGGCGTTCATGCCATTTTAATTCCGGCTAAAGGCGGTGCGCAAATAAATGCCGACGCCATGAAAACTTCTGCCGGTGCGTTAAATCACATGAAAATATGCCGTGAAGTTGATTTGGTACAAACCGTTAAATGGTGCAAATTAAACGGCATTCAAGTCGTGGTGAGTGATTTGAAAGCCACTACCGGATTGAAAGAGATTGATTTCAAACGCCCTACAGCCATTGTTTTAGGAGAAGAAGGTGTTGGGGTAAATCAATTATTAATCAACCGAGCTGATGTTACTTTTAAAATCCCTATTCTTAAACAATTGGATTCGTATAATGTGAGTGTGGCTGCCGGAATGATTTTATATCAAAAAATGTTGGGCTAAAACCCATTGTTGCTCAATAAAAAAATGTGTTAGCAAATAGCGGCATTTTGTTCACTGTACCGTATATTCACTAACACATTTTTTATGTGCTAAAAACTCGATTTACTTTTTCTTTTTTGCTGCAGGCTCATCAATTGCAGCACTGGTATACTTACTGCGGTTGTCTTTAATCCACATTGCAATTGCAGCTACCAATAATAAAGTTAATAAGATGGAACTGATCATTGATATTTGCTGACCTCTTAAGAAGGCTTTTGGTTCGAACTTAAAGATTATTTTATGTGTTCCGGCAGGCAATTCCATACCACGTAAGATGTAATTCACACGGAAATGATCTACCGGTTTATCATCTACATAAGCTTGCCATCCTTTTCCGGCTTTATCTGCATAAAACACTTCACTCATTACCAACACTTGTGGTTTAGCAGCACTGTACGCATATTCCAATTCATCCAAATCATTACGCATTAACTTTACTTTGGCAGTGGAATCTTTGTCGAAAGTTGTTTTGCTAACGGCATCTTTAAACTTAGAAGCATCAATAACGGCCGTAGTTGCCGGATTAATTTTATTCAAGGCCATGATTTCCTCACGAGGTGAATTCACATAGACTATAGTATCTACTGTCCAAGCATTGCCCATGGCTTCCGGATTCAATTGTGCCACTTCTTTACCGTCTTGTGTTTTTCCGATAAAGTATTTGGTATTAAGCATATTGATCACATTGCGATTGTTTTTACGCAAGCAGGAATCAATGATATCTTGATAACGGGCCAACTTTGCCGGATTGTAACCGCCTATATTTTTATGGTGATAGGAAGTAAGTGCATCATTGAACGGATCGGTAGCAAAATTAAACACCCGATAGCTCACCGATTTGTCTTGCAATATTTGTTGATCGGCAGCAGATTCGGTGTAGTTATTATTCATTTCTTCAGCTTCATGAAATTTATCATCGTTCAAGAAACGTTTATCAAGTGTCCATAAATCGACCAATGTAGCCAAACCGATTATCGCTAAAACCACATTCTTTTTAATTTTATCTGTAACAAATAACCAAATCGCTCCGGCAGTTAACAAGATAAATACCAAAGAACGGAATGCATCGGTACGAGCTAAACTTTCACGATCGGCACGTAAGGCTTCAATTACTTTACTTGCAAAACCTTCTCCGTTGCCGGCTAAGTTTTTACGCAAAGCTTCGTCCATATCGCCTCCGTTAAAGCTAAGGAATAAAGACGGCATAACACCCATAATGAGCAAGAAAGCGCCCATTCCAATTACCGAATACTTCAAGTATTTTATAACATCTTCTTTCTTTACTTCTCCATCCAAAATACGCTTTAAGGCTATTAGCCCAAACATTGGGAAAGTAACTTCCAATAAGGTTAAGGCCATTTCCGGCGTACGGAATTTGTTGTACATCGGTAAATAATCGAATAACAAGGTATTAAAGCCCATAAAGAATTTACCCCAAGCCATAAATAAGGCTAAAATACTGCTACCAAAAATCCACCAACGCCAATTGTCTTTAATGACGAAAATACCCAGCAAGAACAAGAAACAAATTACCGCACCTAAATAGTTAGGTCCGGATGTAGTGGCACTGGAATTCTCCGCCACTTTTGGTCCCCAATAGGTTGGCATTTGATAAGCAAAATTAGCCGCTTGTTCGGTTGGCACGCCTTGATTTACTAATGCATCGTAGACTTTACTTTTATCATTTAAAGTACCATAAGAGGCGCCGCCATACAAATTCGGAATCAATAAAGTAAAGGATTCAAACTTACCGTAACTCCAATTGAATGCATATGCTTTGTCCAACCCTTTAATATTCTTTCCGGCTACAGCGCCATCGGCATTTGCAGCTTGGGCTGGTGCAGCCAATTCACTTCCGCCACGCATCGTATCTTTGGTATATTCATAAGTGACCCACAATTGTGCAAAGTTTGCTGTTACTGCTAAAGTTGCCGAAATCCCAAAGAAGACCGCCGATAAGATGTAGTTTTTCCAGCTTTTATCCTGAATGGTTTGTACCAATTGGTAGACGAAATACAATCCCAACATCAATAACATGTAATAGGTGATTTGCGGGTGGTTCGATTTTATTTGGAAGAATAAAAACAAACTCACCAACATAGCCCCGAGTAAATACTTTCGCTGAAAGAGCAGTATGGTGCCTGCTAAAATAAAAGGTAAAAAGCCGATACAACGTGCTTTGGTATTATGCCCTGCCTCTAATATAATAAAGTTATAACTTGAGAAAGTAAACATTATGGCTCCAATTAAACTGAGCCAAGGGCTGGCACCCAAAACAATCATCAACAAGTAAAACCCTAAGAAATAATAAATTAAAAAGCAGATTGGCGATTTAAAAAAGGTTTCGATTGGAACTAATAATTTACCAATTATTGGGCTTTTATAATCTACCCCCATTAAATAGGTTGGCATACCGCTAAACAAATTATTGGTCCATAAGGCGTAGGTCCCTGTTTTCTCTTTATGCTCCAATACTTCATGTTGCATAGCCGTAGCTTGTATGACGTCGCCTTGTTGCAACACCTTTCCTTGCAAAACAGGATTAAGATAAATTAAACATAAGATAATACCGATGGCAATAACCAACAGGTGTGTAAACAATTTAGACTTCATAAGTATGGTAGTATTAATTTTTCGTGGTGCTAAGAAACCGTTTTCAATTGGAAAATAAAAGCAGAAAATACAATAATCTGCTTTTTAGGTAAAGAATAAGCGGGATTTAATCTGCTTATTATCACGCATCACTGCCCTACTTGGGCTAATGGATTTACTTCAAAACAAATTGCTTTTCGGCTTTGGCCCCTAAAATTCCGAAGCCATTAGTAATATTAGTGGTAACTTGTGTAGGCTCAGCAA
>JAHEYX010000026.1:8071-16594 GCA_023251415.1 Chitinophagales bacterium | reverse complement strand
CGAATCAAATAGAAATCGGAAGTGGCACTTCTTCCGGTTATAAAATAAAATTAAAAATATTATTAACTCATATTAAATAAATTCAAAAATTTATGTGTGGAATAGTTGGTTACGTTGGTAAAAGAGAAGCCTATCCGATTTTGATAAAAGGCTTACATCGCTTAGAATATCGTGGTTATGACAGCGCCGGTGTGGCTTTGTTAAACGGTGATTTAAAAACATTCAAATGTGTGGGCAAGGTTAGTGACTTAGAAACCTTTGCAAAAGATATGGATAAAACGGGATCAGTCGGTATAGGACATACCCGTTGGGCAACCCATGGTGAACCCAATAACGTAAATGCTCATCCGCATTATAGCGAAAGTAAAAACTTGGCTATTATTCACAACGGTATTATCGAAAATTATGCGCCGTTGAAAGAAGAAATGAAAAGCCGTGGTCATGTGTTCTTAAGTGATACCGATACCGAAGTGCTTATCCATTTAATCGAAGATATTCAAGAAAATGAGAAAATTGATTTGGAAGAAGCTGTGCGTGAAGCGCTGCAAGAAGTTCACGGCGCTTATGCAATTGTAATTGTTTCAAAACATCACCCAAATCAATTGATCTGCGCTCGTAAAGGAAGTCCTTTAGTAATTGGTATTGGCGAAAAAGAATTCTTTATAGCTAGTGATGCTACACCTATTGTAGAGTATACCAAAAATGTAATTTACTTAGATGACGAAGAAATTGCTGTAGTAAAAGGTACCGGCGAATTAAGCATCAAAACCATCAAAAACCAAGTTAAAACACCATATATCCAAAAGCTCGAAATGCAATTGGAAATGTTGGAGAAAGGCGGTTATGATCATTTCATGTTAAAAGAAATTTACGAACAACCGCGTTCTATCAAAGATACCATGAGAGGCCGCTTGCACGTAGATAAAGGCTTAATTAAATTAGGCGGATTGGTAGATTATGAAAATAAATTAACCCACGCCGAACGTATCATTATTGTGGCTTGCGGAACCAGTTGGCACGCAGGTTTAGTAGGCGAATATTTGTTTGAAGAATTGGCTCGTATTCCGGTAGAAGTAGAATATGCCTCTGAATTCCGTTACCGTAATCCGGTTATTAGTGAAAAAGATGTTGTCATTGCCATCTCTCAAAGTGGCGAAACTGCCGATACCTTAGCAGCTATCGAAATGGCTAAATCCAAAGGCGCTACCATCCTAGGAATTTGTAACGTTATTGGTTCTTCAATTCCGCGTACTACACACGGCGGCTCCTATACCCACGCAGGTCCTGAAATCGGTGTGGCCAGTACCAAAGCCTTTACTTCTCAAGTAATGGTTTTAACCTTAATGGCACTGTTAACTGGTCATAATAAAGGTACCATCACTGAATCCAGATACCATCAGTTGTTGAATGAATTAGAATTGATTCCGGAGAAAGTGAAAAAAGTATTGACCAGCGATGAACAAATTAAAGCTATTGCAGCCGAATTTAAAGATGCACACAACTTCCTTTATTTAGGTCGTGGTTATAATTTCCCTGTAGCATTGGAAGGCGCACTTAAGTTGAAAGAAATATCCTACATCCATGCAGAAGGTTACCCGGCAGCAGAAATGAAACACGGTCCTATTGCCTTGATTGATGAAAGTATGCCAGTGGTATTCTTATGTAACAACCAAAGTGCTTATGAAAAAATTGTAAGCAATGTGCAAGAAGTTAAAGCACGTAAAGGTCGTGTAATCGGTATCGTAGAAGAAGGTGATGAAATAATTCAGAAATTAAGTGAATTCACTATTTCATTGCCTCGTACCGAAGAACCATTCTCCCCAATTTTAGCCAGTATTCCATTACAATTATTGGCTTATCATATTGCGGTTATGAGAGGTTGCAACGTCGATCAACCACGCAACTTGGCAAAAAGCGTTACGGTAGAATAAGCCTTTTCGAATCGATTTAATTAAACATTCTTTCGAAACGATTGTTGTTCTACACAATTATGTAACAGGAAAAGCAACATAGTACGCTACGGTTTATGTTGTCCTTCCGTTTAAGATTTTTACTTATGTCCCAATTGGATCACCTCTTTCAAAAAGCCCTTCAATTCGAGTTTCTAACAGCCGAAGAAGGACTTGAACTATATCACCATGCCGCAACTGCCGATTTAATGTTCGTTGGAAATGAGTTGCGCAAAATTCAAAAACCGGATGGTAAAGTTACGTGGCAAATCGATCGTAACGTGAATACCACCAACGTTTGTGTTGCCAATTGCAAATTCTGTAATTTCTTCCGTGTCCCGGGCCATCCCGAAAGTTATATCACCGATATTCCAACCTATCAACGTAAAATTGAAGAAACGCTAAAATATGGCGGCGACCAACTTTTATTACAAGGCGGCCATCATCCCGAACTCGGTCTTGATTATTATGTAGATTTATTTTCTACACTCAAAAAATTATATCCGAATGTGAAACTTCATGCACTCGGACCACCTGAAATTGTTCATATTTCAACAGTTTCAAAAAAGTCTTTCCGTGAAACATTGATTGCTTTGCGTGAAGCCGGTTTGGACTCCTTACCGGGTGCAGGTGCCGAAATACTCACTAACCGCGTACGTCGATTAATCAGCAATGGTAAATGTAGTGCCGAAGAATGGTTAGAAGTTATGAAAGAAGCGCATCAATTGCACATCACAACCTCCGCAACCATGATGTTCGGACATGTAGAAACAGTAGAAGAACGCTTTGAACATTTATTAAAAATTAGAGCCGTTCAAGCACTTAAACCGGCTGATGCAAAAGGTTTTCTGGCCTTTATTGCTTGGACATTCCAAGATGTCGATACCTTACTCACTTCATTAAAAGGAGTACACAACTCAACCACTGCAGATGAATACATCCGTATGGTTGCATTGTGTAGAATCATGTTGCCGAACATTATCAATATCCAAGCCTCTTGGTTAACAGTGGGTAAAGAAGCAGCCCAATTATGCCTACACGCCGGCGCTAATGATTTTGGTAGTATTATGATTGAAGAAAATGTAGTAAGTGCCGCCGGTGCTCCTCATCGCTTCACGTATAAAAGTATGCAAGATGCTATTCGTGAAGCCGGTTTTGAACCGCAATTGCGTAATCAACAATACGAATACCGCGAAATTCCGGAAGGTATTCAAGAACAATTGGTAAATTATTAATTGTTTTATTCTACTTAATAAAAACAGAAAAGGCTTACGGTTCCCCTCCGTAAGCCTTTATCACACCAAATCACACTTCAAATTCTTATTTGCTCGCTTGTAAATTTGCTAAGCTGTTTGTAGTTGCTTTAGCTAACATATCCAAGTTAGAGTTATAGGTATTAATTGCAAATTCATTTGTTCCGGTTGAAATCACATCTCCGGTAGCGTTAATAATTACGCTACTTCCAAAACCTCCTGCAACTGCTGTTACATTTTCAACCAAGTTTTCTTTTAATGGTACACGAGAACCTAAATGTGAACCATCTCCAAATTGTCCGTTAGAATTATCTCCCCAAGTGGCAATAGTACCGCTGCTTAATAAAGCTATCGAATGACGACTGCCTGTTGCAATGGCTTTAATATTATCAACCCCTTTAATTACTATCGGTAAATAAGCATTACTTGTGCTGCCATCACCAATTTGTCCACCATCGTTATAACCCCATGCTACTGCTGTACCGTTAACACGCAAAGCTAATGTGTGATTAAATTCAGATGAAATGGCAATGATGTGATTCATTTCTTTTACTTTAACCGGAGTGCTGTAGGTAGCGCCTTTTGCAAAACCATTACCACTTTGTCCTAAATCATTTGCACCCCAAAACCATACTGTACCATCAGCAGCTAATGCAATCGAATGTTTTTCTCCGGCAGAGATCGCAATAATATTTTGTAATTCTTTTACTTGAACCGGTGTACAACTTGTTTTAGTAGTACCGTTTCCAAGTTGACCATTTTTATTCATACCCCAAGCCCAAACAGTACCATCAGCTTTTAATACCAAGGTATGAAATGAACCGGCAGCAATACTTTTTACATTTTTTACTTTACGAATCAAATGAGGAGTTGCAATTTGTTTCAATGTTGAATCACCACATTGGCCATAGCCGTTTACACCCCAACAATTAACAGTACCATCACTCATTAAGGCAACTGTATGATAACTTCCGGCCACAACTTCTTTGGCATATTGAATACTTAATACGGTATTGTCTTTACTGTCAATGGTTGAACCATTTCCCAATTGACCATATTCGTTCAAACCAAAAGAACGAATGTCACCATTCAAAGAAGCTACTACTGTATGATTCGTTTTAGTAGAACCGGTATAATTTTGATTTAATGAAATCGTTGGTAAAATCACCAAATTATCAATTGAAGTATTGTAATCTGTTCCTAATTGAAAATCACTGTTATTACCCCAAGTGATTATTTTACCATCATTTTTAATGGCAATGGTATGATCACTTGTAGAACACAATCCTACAAAACGAAACGATTGATTAATTTTTACAGGATAATTGCTGTATTCAATTAAAGCACCTAATTGATGTTTGCTGTTTTCGCCCCATGTAAAAACACCACCATCAGCACTTAATGCAACTGAATGATGAATACCGGCTGCAACGCTAACAATGTTTTCTAAATTTTCAATTACTTGTGGTACAAATGAATTAATGAAGTCACCGGCACCTAATTGACCGTGTTCATTATTGCCCCAACAATATACAGTACCATTACCGTTTAAAGCCATGCTGTGATTGCTGCCTCCTGAAATGCTAACAATTTGACTTAATGAAGTGATAATTTGTGGATCAGCAATGCTGATATTATTACCTGTTCCTAATTGACCGTTTTGATTGTTACCCCAGCAGTAAACATTTCCATCACTGGTTAAAGCCATAGAGTGAGCAACACCGGCAGCTATTTCTTTAATGGCAGGTAAACTTTTAATTTTAACCGGAACCAATTGATTAATCGTATTTCCAATTCCTAATTCACCATTTTCATTTCCTCCCCAAGCATATACTTCTCCTTTAGCAGTTAATGCTAAAACGTGATCACCATTAGCAGCAATGGCTTTAATTTGTGATAAGCCATTTACTAAATTTGGTGTAGCTTGATCTGTAGTAGTGTTATTACCTAATTGTCCAAATTTGTTTGAACCCCAAGTATAAACGCGACCATCTGCGGTTAATGCAACTGAAAAATACAAACCTGCACTTACAGCAATTACGTGATCTAATCCTGCAACTTCAATTTTGGCAGCTGATTTTTTTAAGTTAGTTACACTTAATTGACCATGCTCATTTCCACCCCAAGTTACTACTTTACCATTTTCAATTACTAAACTGTGGTTGTAACCGGTTGCAATGTAATTTTCTAAACTTGTAGTAGAATGTGCGTCTGCTATAGAGATAAAAATTAAGGTAAATAAACATGTCAGTAACAATACTAATAGTACCAGGTCGCTGGGTGATTTTATTCGGCTGAAAGTTTTATAAGATTTCATGTTCGTAATCATTTGGGGAATAATCGTGTTTCTTGATGAGTCAAAAGTAGGGTAGCGCATAAGCTATTCTTATCGCATGCAAATCGTATTTTCATACGAAATAATGGTCGTATGCTAAGTATTGACCCACTCGCTTTTATAAGTGAAAACACGAGCGATAGCTACGTAATCAAACGTAAACTAAATCCTAATGGCGTTGGGTTTTTGCATAACAGTATTGTCGTCAAACGCACATCCTGTAAGCAATTGAACCCTTACTGCAATAAACAAAACAGCACGTACTTCGAGATTCCAAATAATAATTCGCAATTTTGCAACATGATTGACGAATCGATTTTACACTACGCAGAAGCACACAGTACGCCCGACCAATTAATTTTGCAAGAGCTGCAGCGCGAAACTTTTTTGAAAGTATTACTCCCAGCAATGATTTCCAGCCCACTGCAAGGGGCTTTATTACGCATTATCTCCGAAATGCTTAAACCACAACAGGTATTAGAAATAGGTACCTTTACCGGCTATTCTGCTTTATGCCTAGCTTCCGGTATCCCCAATAACGGTCGACTTGATACCATTGATTGCAATGAAGAACTGAGCACCTTTCATGAAAAGTACTTTCCACTTTTACCCCAAGGGGTTAAAATAAAAGCGCACTATGGAAATGCTTTAACTATAATACCTACTTTGTCAACCACTTACGATTTAGTTTTTATAGATGCCGATAAACAAAATTATAAAGCCTATTACGAATTAGCACTCCAATATGCCAAAACCGGTGCATGGATTATCATTGATAATGTACTTTGGAAAGGAAAAGTACTGAATCCCGCCAATGATAAGGACGCTGTATACCTCGATTCGTTTAATAAACAGGTCAACAACGATGGGCGTGTGGACAATGTGCTTTTACCAATTCGCGACGGATTATTGGTGATCAAAAAATTATAAGTATATTTGAAACCTTTGAATCGTGCGGCAGTATGCCTATTCTGTAATTTCGTTAAACCTATCCTTACAATGAAAAAATGGCTTCTTTTGTGTAGTGCTTTGCTGC
Source organism: Chitinophagales bacterium (assembly GCA_023251415.1). Taxonomy (GTDB): domain Bacteria; phylum Bacteroidota; class Bacteroidia; order Chitinophagales; family CAIODY01; genus JAHEYX01. Next base: position 10,021 of record JAHEYX010000026.1, on the reverse strand, counting down.
TTTCATTTAGTGGTTTCGCTCAAGATTCTATCCAAATAAAAAACTATATTGCTAAAATGCAGAAATACGCCGTGCAAGAAATGCAACGCGCCGGCGTGCCCGCCAGTATTACATTAGCACAAGGTATCCTCGAAACAGCAGCCGGTACCAGTGCTTTGTATACCCGCAGTTACAACAACTTCGGTATCAAATGCAAATCGAATTGGAGCGGCCCTTTCACCTACCACGACGATGATGCGAAAGGGGAATGCTTCCGTGTATACGACAATGACTCCATGAGCTATGTCGATCACAGCAACTTCTTACGTACCGCCTCTCGTTACAATTCCTTATTCCAATTACCTACAACCGATTATAAAGGTTGGGCTTATGGTTTGAAAAAAGCAGGCTATGCTACCAATCCTAAATATTCAGTTAAATTAATCGAATATATCGAAAAGTATAACCTTAGCCAGTTTGACGCCATGGATGCTACTGCATCTAAAAAATGGAGCCAAGAAAACACTACGGCAATGGTTGCCGCACCTAAAGTTAATCTTACTCCGGTTACTACCTCCTCACCGGCCGAACGCATTAATTTACCTGCTCCTCCGGCTACTAACGACGGCGGCCCTGCTACTGCAGCTATCGACCCCGACAATATTCAAATCGTTCACTGGAATGTTACCAATGTTGCCGATGCTACTCCGGGTTATACAGTAACACCTGCCAAAAACAATAAAGCCTACAAGTATTATAAAAAGGGACAAATTCACAATATCAGTTACGGTAAAAAACCGGTAGCTCAAAAAACTGCGCTTGCTAAAAATACCAAAGTTGCTGCTAAAACACCGGTAAAAAAATCAACAGCAGTTGCTAAAACACCTGTAAAGAAAGCTGCACCGGCTAAAGCAACCGCTACTACTACCACCAAAAATAATAGAAGCACTCGTTTATAAGCATGGAGAAAGTTACCGTTAAGGACAAAGTTTTTATCCCATACCTCGCTCATCAAGATATTCAAGCTCGTATACAAACACTCGCTCAGCAAATTAATGCCGATTACCAAGGCTTAAACCCGCTGTTCGTTGCTATTCTCAATGGCTCATTCATGTTTGCTGCCGATTTGTATAAAGAAATAACTTTGCCATCGCAAATTACCTTCGTTAAAGTGGCTTCCTACCGTGGCACCTCCAGCACAGGTGAAGTAATGACATTATTAGGTATGGATATGGATCTGGCTAACAGACACGTTATTCTGATAGAAGACATTGTTGATACCGGAAAAACACTTTCAGAACTACTCCCTAAGTTAAAATCTAACAATCCGGCAAGTATCCAAATTGCTGCCTTGTTGCAAAAACCCGAAGCTTTAAAATACCCAATTGATGTTAAATACGTTGGATTTAATATCGCCAATGAATTTATTGTTGGCTACGGCTTAGACTACGATGGCTATGGCCGAAACCTGAAAGATATCTTAAAAATAGAAGGTTAATACTACCTGTTTGCACAAGGTTCGTGTTTATTCGCCTTGCAACATTACCGAATTCGATTTCTTTCCTACATTAGCAGCATGAAAAAATTATTCTTGCTCGATGCCTTTGCATTAATATTTAGAGCTTACTATGCATTAAGTAAAAACCCTCGCGTTACAACTACAGGCATTAATACCAATGCGCAATTCGGATTTACGAATACCTTATTGGATATTATAAAAAAAGAAAAACCTACCCATATCGCAGTGGCTTTCGATACCTCTGCAAAAACAGAACGCCACGATGCCTTTGAAGCCTATAAAGCGAATCGTCAAGAAACTCCGGAAGATATTATAAAAGCGGTACCTTATATAAAGCAAATTCTCGAAGCTTTTCGTATTCCAATTTTAGCGGTCGATGGCTATGAAGCCGATGACGTTATCGGACATGTGGCTAAAGATGCCGAAAAACAAGGCTACGAAGTTTACATGGT
>JAHEYX010000026.1:2497-8061 GCA_023251415.1 Chitinophagales bacterium | reverse complement strand
ATTGATATACTTGGTTTAATGGGCGACGCAGTAGATAATATACCCGGTGTGCCCGGCGTTGGTGAAAAAACAGCAGCCAAACTTATAGCCGAATACCATACGGTTGAAGGAGTATTAGCTGCCGCGAAAGAAAAAAAGATTGCCGGAAAACTTTGCGATAAAATAAACGATAACGCAGATAAAGCCATACTTTCTAAAAAGTTGGCTACCATTATTACTAATATTCCATTTACCTACGATCTTGAAAAAACAATTTTAGAAGAACCGGATAAAGATGCTTTAAATGTGGTCTTTACAGAATTAGAATTTAGAACACTAGGTAAACGATTATTAGGGGATGCCTTCATGTCCAATGAAGCTGTTAAGCCTCAAGCTGCAGGTACCGATTTATTCGGTCAACCAAATAATGTGGCTAAAACAGGTCCAACTAAAACTGCCGAAACTAAGGTAACCACCGATGATACAAGCGATGATTCTGCTGCAGAGACGGATTTGTCAGCTAATATTTTTGCTTCTAAAAATATTGAAAATACCCCGCATAATTACGTTTTAATAACTACCGAAGCTCAACGAAACGACCTGATAGAAAAGCTGTTGCAACAAACAGAATTTTGTTTCGACACCGAAACTACCGGCACTGATGCCAATGCAGTAGAATTGGTTGGAATGTCTTTCGCCTTCGAACCAAATACCGCTTATTATATTCCATTTGGTACAGATTGGGAGGAAACCAAACGCATAGTTAAATCCTTTCAACCGGTTTTTGCAAATCCAAATGCAATCAAAATCGGACATAATATTAAATATGATTGGTTAGTGTTGAAATGGTACGACTTGTCAATTGAAGGACCTTTGTACGATACCATGCTGGCACATTATGTTATTGAACCGGATGGCAAAAGAAGCATGGATATTTTAAGTGCGCAATACTTAGATTATGCACCGGTTTCAATTACAACTTTAATCGGTAAAAAGGGTAAAGGTCAAGGCTCCATGCGTGATGTCGAAATTGAAAAAATTAAAGAATATGCTGCCGAAGATGCCGACATTACCCTGCAACTAAAACATAAACTTGCTCCTCTGGTTATCGAAAAAAGTACGGATAAAGTGCTTGATGAAATTGAAAATCCACTGGTTCAAGTTTTGGCCGAAATGGAATTTGAAGGAATTCGGATTGATGAAGGTTTTCTAAAAGATTATGCGAAAGAACTGGAACGCGAAGCCAAACAATACGAAGAACAAGTGTATACACAAGCCGGAGTTCGTTTTAACTTGGCTTCTCCAAAACAACTGGGGGAAGTATTGTTTGATAAACTTAAAATTGATCCCAAAGCAAAAAAAACTAAAAGTGGCCAGTACGCTACCGGTGAAGATGTGCTCCAGAAGTTAGCCAAACAAAATGAAATCGTAGATGCCATTTTGAATTTTAGAGAATTAACAAAGTTGAACAATACCTACGTCGAAAAATTACCACTGCTGATTAATCCACGTACCGGTAGAGTACATACCAGTTACGGACAAGCCATTGCGGTTACTGGTCGTTTAAGCAGTAACGATCCGAATTTGCAAAACATTCCTATTCGTTCAGCGAAGGGACGTGAAATTCGAAGAGCATTTATTCCGCGCAACGAGGAATACGTTCTGCTTTCAGCCGATTATTCCCAAATTGAATTGCGTATCGTGGCAGCAATAAGTGGAGATGCCAATATGTGTCAGGCTTTTAAAGAAGGGATTGATATTCATACGGCCACCGCTGCAAAAGTATTTGGCGTTAGCACAGCAGAAGTTACTAAAGAAATGCGTTATAAGGCAAAAAGTGTAAACTTTGGAATCATCTATGGACAAGGTGCCTTTGGATTAGCTGAAAACTTAGGCATTCCTCGCGCAGAAGCCAAAACCATCATCGATAATTACAAGTTGCAATTCCCTGGCATTCAAAACTATATGGATCAAACCATCAATTTTGCACGCGAACATGGGTATGTCGAAACACTCATGGGAAGAAAGCGTTGGCTTCGTGATATTAATTCGGCAAACTTCACTGTTCGAGCCTTTGCCGAACGAAACGCCATCAATTCTCCAATACAAGGTACTGCTGCTGATATGATTAAATTAGCCATGATTAAAATTCAAGCTGAATTTAAAGCAAAACAACTTCAGTCCAAAATGTTGCTTCAAGTACATGATGAATTGGTTTTTGACATTCATAAATCAGAATTAGAGTTGGTTAAACCTCTTATTCTGAATGGAATGCGCAATGCACTCGTATTACCGAATGGTGTTCCTTCTGATTGTGAAATGGGAGTTGGTAGTAATTGGTTAGAAGCACATTAAGGCAGAACGAATCATTTAACACTTATAGCAGTAGGTATTAACTGGTTCTAGCGAGAGGAAGTTTACTAAAAATAAATAATACTAAATAGTAGTTGCATTGCAATTATAGTCGTACCTTTGTTTCGATACATGAGTTACATTGCATTAAGTATTTGAATAATTCTTTTCTGTTAAGCATATCGTGTCCGGCTCAAACCGGATCTGCTAAGTAGTTTTTAGATTTTTTTTTTACACCTGCCTTTTTCTCATTTTTTTTAATTTTTTTAATTTTTCATTTCATGAACATTTATGTTTCAAACTTGAGCTTCGACATTAAAGACGAGGACTTAAGAGGTTTTTTTGCAGATTACGGTGACGTAAGTTCTGCTAAAGTTATTATGGACAAATTTACTAACCGTAGCAAAGGTTTCGGTTTCGTGGAAATGCCTAATGACGAGGCTGCTAAAAAAGCTATCGCTACTTTAAACGGTGCTACTGTTGACAATCGTCAAATTCGCGTGAGCGAAGCTCGTCCTAAAGAAGAAAGAAGCTTTAATTCTAAGCCTTCCTTTAACAAAGGTAATTCTTGGTAATACCGGCTTTATTCCGATATTTTAAAGGCGCTTCCAAAAGAAGCGCCTTTTTTATTTTATCCGATTTAATTGAAAATTTATTTTTTTCAACCAAAAATACCTTTTACTTTCATAGCCTTAATTCTGCTTTACTTTTGAAAAAGATTGTTGCACTGTTGATTATTATCATAAGCTCTTCCACGCTCTTTGCGCAAGAAGAAGTGCAATTTACCCATCACTATTTTATTACACCACTCTATAACCCTGCCGGTGTTGGAAATCACCCCGCATTTAACGCAGGTGCCGATTTTCGTGTGCAATGGTTAGGCATTACCGGACAGCCCATTAGCCAAATGCTTTATGCCAATATGCCAATTAAGCAAATCCATGGTGGCCTGGGTGCAATAGTATTAAATGACTTTTCCGGAGCGCATCGTTCTACTACTTTCAACTTGCAATATGCTTATGCTAAAAAACTAAGCCTTGGAATGTTTTATGGAGCGGCCGAAGTTGGTTTGATACAATATAACTTACAAGGTAATAAATTGAGAGCCCCTGACGGCGTCTATGCAAACGGTATTGATCACAATGATGTAAAGCTCCCGGAAGAAAGTACCAATGCGTTTTCACCTGACCTCGGTATTGGATTTAAACTCAATGCAAAAAAGTGGAACGCCGGTTTAAGTATCAAACACCTGTATTCAACACCGCTAACTTTTACAACCAATACCGGTCAATCCGGTACTGTGCAATATAAACCATCCCTTTATACCAGTTTTGCCTATTTAGTGGTGTTAAATTCATCTATTGAACTTCATCCCTCTTTACTGTTTAAATCTGATTTTAAAAAAGCAACATTAGACTGGGGAGCCATAGCAACCTATAAATCAAAATACATTGCAGGGCTAGGCTTCCGCGGATTTACACCCCATTCATTCGATGCCTTAGCCATTTCTTTAGGCTATCAGTTAACCGACAAGCTGTTTTTGATTTATTCCTATGACCTTACCTTAAGTCGTTTAATTCGAGTTTCTACCGGCTCACATGAATTGAGTATACATTATAAGATGGCCCCCCCTGCACCTCCGGTTAGAGGGAAAATTATCTATTCCCCTAGGTTTTTATAAAAAAAATACCTATTTTTGAAACCTTTTCCCCACCAAATAGTATAGAACTACCAATCCTGTACTTTTAAACAGACAAACATTTTTTTTGAATAGTTATTCTAATTGTTTTCCAGTATTTGGAAAATTGAATTGTATAATTATCTTTGTCAGCCTTTCCCACCTAAAATAGGTGGGTAGGAACTCTATTTAAATATAAAAGCAAATGAAAAAGTTTTTAAAACATTCTTGGTGGTTAGCTTTAGCTGTAGCGGTTATCGGTTGTGGTCATGGTGACTACGACGGCCAACTTTTAGGGGTTTTCGACCGACCTGAATACATTCCTGAAATACCTTACGGAATGGTTTATGTTCACTCCGGTACCTTACATATCGGACCGAGCGATCAAGATGTGAATGGAACTTTGGTTCAACGTCCAAAATCTATTTCCGTTCAAGGTTTTTTCATGGATAATACCGAAATTACAAATAATGAATACCGTCAATTTGTGAATTGGGTACGTGATTCTATTGCACGTAAATTAATGGGTGGTGAATATATTTTGGCCGAAGGTGAAGAAGGTGAACGTATCAATTGGGAAAAAGAATTGGATTGGAATTCAGATGAAGCTAAAGAACAATTGGAAGAATTATTTTACCCTGCTACTGAGCGTTTCTGGGGACAAAAACAAATTGATCCAGGTAAATTGAATTACGACTTTGTTTGGGTGGATTTGAAAGAAGCAGCAAAACGTGAAAACAGAGGTAAACCGCGTAATACCTTCTTGAAAAATGAAATTATTAATATCTATCCGGATACCTTGTGTTGGATTCATGATTATACCTATTCTTATAATGAACCAATGACACGTAACTACTTTAATCACCCGGCATATGATAACTATCCTGTAGTTGGTTTAAATTGGAGACAAGCAAAAGCATTCTGTATTTGGCGTACACGTTTCATGAATAACTTCAACCGCTTGAACGATAAATTAGAAGCGGAATTGTTCCGTCTTCCTTTTGAAGATGAGTGGGAATATGCTGCACGTGGCGGTCACGATAACTCTCCTTACCCTTGGGGCGGTCCTTATTTAAGTAATGCGAAAGGTTGTATTTTGGCTAACTTTAAACCTATGCGTGGTAACTATCCGGAAGATGGCGGTTTATATACTGTAAAAGCAGATGCTTACTTCCCGAATGATTTTGGTTTATACAATATGGCCGGTAACGTTGCTGAATGGTGCGAAGATGCCTATTTCGAAAATGCTTATGCCTTCAGCCACGACTTAAACCCTGCTATGAGCTATAATGCTAAAGATGATGATGCCGATGCCATGAAACGTAAAGTTATTCGTGGTGGTTCTTGGAAAGATATCGGGTATTATTTACAATGCGGTACCCGCCATTGGGAATATCAAGATACCGCCAAATGCTATATCGGATTCCGTTGCGTACAAACTTTCTTAGGTCGTTCATTGGCTGATTATCAAAAATAATTACTCAAGCAACGCTATTAACTTTATCCTAATCGCTTAACACACACTTATAACTATCTTTCTTTAACCTAAAAACAA
>JAHEYX010000026.1:0-2487 GCA_023251415.1 Chitinophagales bacterium | reverse complement strand
CTATGTCAGGTATTGTTCATTTTTTTGAAACAGATCGTGGTAAAAGATTAAAAAACATGATTATCGGCTTGGGAGCCTCAATCGTAATCTTAGGGGCCTTGTTTAAGATTCTTCACTGGCCGTTTGCTACCGAGATGTTGATGGTTGGTATGATTACCGAGGCTGTGCTGTTTGCGATGCTAGGCTTACTCCCACCACACAAGGATTATTATTGGGAACGTATTTACCCGAACTTGGATATCGCTCCGGAAGTTGATAAAACATTTGTGCGTAAAAATATTGTTGCTCCAACTCACGGTGGAGGTAGCGGTGGAGGAGACTCTTTAGGTGCAATGTTAGAAAAAGCTGGTGTGGGTGATGATGTGATGAATAAAATTGGCGACGGCTTTAAACGTATTGCCGATAATGCCGGTAGAATGAGCGATATTTCTGAAGCTGTTGCAGCTACTAACGAATATGCTGTTAATGCAAAAACAGCCGCCGGTACATTAAGTGTGATGAATGTTGCATTTACTGAAGCAACTGAAAATATTAAAACTATTGGTGCCATCGGTCGTGAATCACAAGCATTTCACGAACAAGTACAAACCGTTACAAAGAACTTGGCTTCTTTAAATGCGATGTATGAATTAGAATTACAAGATACCAGCACGCATTTAAAAGCTATGAATAATTACTACGGTAATTTGATGGCTGCTATGGAAAACATGAACAGCTCTATTGATGACACAGTTAAATATAACAAATGGCTTCTTTATCGCGTAACTTAGCTACTCTAAACAATGTTTATGGCAACATGTTAAGTGCTATGAGTTCTGGTGCAAGAAGCTAATCGGACAGTCTGTTGTTTAATTTATTTTTTAATCTAATCAAAAACTAATAGTAGAACTATATGGCTATCCCTAAAGAACCCAGACAGATGATGATTAACATGATGTATCTCGTGTTAACCGCACTTCTGGCATTAAACGTTTCAGCCGAAATTTTAAATGCATTTAAAATTGTTGATAAAGGTATTACAAATGCCAAAACAGCAATTACCACTAAAAACAACATCACTTATTTGCAGTTAAAAAAGCAAAGTGAATTAAATCCGAATAAAGCTAAAGAAGCTTACGAGGCTGCTCAAAAAGCAAAATCGATTTCTGCTAATTTGGATGCTGTTATTGAAAAATACAAAAAAGAACTAACCGAAATGTCCGGTGGTTTATTCAAAGATGGTCCTCATAAAGGCGAATTACAGAATGACAAGGACATGGAAGCCGGTGTTCGTATTTTCATTGAAGAAGGAGAAGGTAAAAATGGTAAAGCATTACAAAAATTAATTAACGATACACGTAAACAGTTGTATTCTTTAATTCCTGCTTCTCGTCGTCAAAAGGCGATTGATTTGGAAAAACAATCTGCATTACGTGCCGATGATTTTAAAGATGCTGATGCCTCTGAAGAAGAAAACAAATGGTACTTCAAGAATTTCCACATGGTTCCGGTTGTGGCCTCTTTAGCCATTTTAAATGGTGTTCAACAAAACATTAAATCTGCTGAAGCCGACGTTATTAGCGAGTGTTTAATGTCTATCGGTGCCGATGACTTTAAATTCGATACTTTGGTGGCACGTGTGGTACCTGAAAATACTATCATCACGGAAGGCGGTACTTTTAAAGCACATATCTTCCTTTCTGCATTCGATAGTAAAGCTGATCCAATTATCACTGTTGGTGGAAGTCCAATTAAAGTAGAAGGTGGGGAAGGATTATTAACACAAACTGGTTCTGCTGCCGGTGACAAAAAATACGCCGGTGAAATTCAAGTGAAAGATCCTCAAGGAAGAATTAAGTCTTATAAATTTGATGGCGAATACCAAGTTATTAAACCATTTGCTGCGGTTTCTCCCGACAAAATGAACGTGTTTTATATTGGGGTTGAAAATCCGGTGAGTGTTACTGCTGCCGGTTTTACTGCTGATAAAATTTCAGTTAATATTTCTCAAGGTGCTATCGCAGGTGCAGGTGGAAAATATGTGGTAACTCAAACAAACACAGGAACTGCAAATATCACAGTTACCGGTACTACTATTTCCGGTAAAGAAAAGAAAACGGTGAATATTGGTACTTTCCCATTCCGTGTACGTGAAATTCCGCCTCCAATTCCAATGATTGGTAATCAACAAGGTGGTAGTATGCCTGCTGCTTTATTTAAAGCGCAAACCGGTATGGCTGCTATTCTGCAAAACTTTGAATTTGATTACAAATACCAAATTACCAAATTTGATTGTAGCTACATCGCAAAACGTCAAGATATCGTATCAGCACCTACCAATAACGGTCCTATGTTTGGAGATCAAATTAAAAACTTCCAATCACGTTGCAAACCGGGTGATGTATTCTATTTTGAAAATATTTGGGCTGTTGGTCCAGGTACAAAACCTAAAAAATTAGGTACGCTTACTTTTAAATTGACCTAATACTTAATTCAAATAATTATGGT
>JAHEYX010000302.1:3705-4134 GCA_023251415.1 Chitinophagales bacterium | reverse complement strand
TCCATTAGCGTTGATTCAAGCAAAGCACATACCGGAATAAAGTCGTTAAGGTTTAGTGCAAAGAAATCAGATAAAGATGGAGCATCTAAGGCTAGTATAGCAAAACAAAACATGGCATTTTGGGACGGAGAAACTATGCGACTTAGTGCTTGGTATTATATTGAAGCCAGCAACTCGTTGGAATGGTTATTTTTAGCTGATCTGGAAGAACAAACTGCCATTGGTGCCGGTCCCGGAATTCGATTAGCCTTAGTGAATAATAAATTAAGAGTGGAGTATAAGTTTAATGAAAAAGACATCGTTCAAACTAAAGATCAGGAAATAGAATTTCCACGAAATCAATGGGTGGAGGTTGTTTGGGAAGTGAAGCTCTCACAAAAAAATAAAGGTGCAGTACGCCTCTGGCAAAATGGCCAACTGATTATCGAT
>JAHEYX010000302.1:0-3695 GCA_023251415.1 Chitinophagales bacterium | reverse complement strand
AATAGAACGCTTCCGAAAGATGTTTTGTATTTTCAACAAGGCACCAAAGGAATGTATAGTAGTTGTGAAATTGGAATAACCGCCAATTCGAAAGACAATGACCTAGTGTTATGGGTAGATGATATTAAATTTGAGAAACTGAATTGAGCAACGATTGAGAAAACCAATTGATACATAGTTCACGATAATTTATTGTATGTTTATTCGTTAGTAGTGACAGGCAATTTTTGGGTATTGCAATTACCCGGGTATTGAATCTTCTAAATCGTAAATAGGAATGAATAAACTAGTAGCCTTAAGTATTTTACTTTTATCGACCCAATTGGTATTTGCACAACTAAACAAACCGGTAGCAGCAAAACTGGATTCCATATATTCCGACGATCAAAAGTATCGTATGCAGTTTGATAGCATGATGAATAAATTTGGACTGCAATCTAAAGAGCTGCATTCACTCATTGTTTTGATGAATCAGCAAGATTCAATTAACGTGGTTAAAGTAACAACCCTACTTGATAAATACGGTTGGCTTGGTGCGGATAGCATTGGTACAAAAGGCAACTATACTTTGTTTTTGGTGATACAACACGGCAATCAAGCTATACAAGAAAAATATTTACCCATGTTGCAAGCAGCAGTTAAAAAAGGAAATGCTAAAGGAAGTGAATTAGCATTACTAGAAGATCGCGTTTTATTAGGACAAGGTAAAATGCAACTGTACGGAAGCCAAATAAGCATGGACAATCAAACGCAACAGTATTATGTTTCTCCCTTAGCAGATCCGGAAAATGTAGATAAAAGAAGAGCAGCCGTTGGTCTTGAGCCCTTGGCAGCGTATGTAAAGGACTGGCAAATAAAATGGGACGTAGCACAATACAAAAAAGATTTACCAAAATATATTGAGCTGGAAAAACTAATTATAAAATAGCAACCAACTTATCGAATCCGAATGTATAAGTTTCTACTTGTAGTGTTTTTCAGTTGCTTTAGTGGTGTTACATCGTTTGCACAAATTACACTAGAAGGTAAAGTTATGGACGCAGCTAATCAATCAGCTTTATCTTTTGTGAATATTGGTATCAAGAAAAAGAATATAGGAACAAGCACATTGATGGATGGAACGTTCTCGTTTCAACTATCAAGGTTGAATGAAAATGATACCTTAACTTTATCTATGGTAGGTTATTCGGAATTAAATTTACCGATTAAAAGTATTGTTGAAGCGCATCAAAAAGTATTTCTATTAAATCGTAAAACAGTTGAATTTAATCCACTTATTATAACAGCCAACAAATTAGTGGAGAAAAAGTTTGGGATTAAAAGTGCCGGTACATTAACTCGTTTTACAGACGCAAGCCTCAATCAGAATGATATTTTTGAAATTGCTCAAGTAATTAAGCTGGATACGGAATTGTCAAAAATAACTTCGCTTAACTTTTATATAAATGAGTCTAGAGCAGATAGCGGTACTTTCAGAATAAATTTTTATGGCTATAATGGTAAATCACCAACAGAGCGGATTATTGAAAAGAGTATTGTTCAAACTAAACAAATTCAAGCGGGATGGTTAACATTTGATTTAACCAAGTATAAAATTTATTTAAAAGGTAGTTTTGTAGTGGCAATCGAATTTATCCCGAGTCAAAAAAGAAATGCTCCTATTTATTATGAAATTAAATTAGGCGGTTCAGCAAAAAGTTTTGTTCGAACCAGTAGTCAGGGAGAATGGAGCGTGCCACCGCATCATTACCGCTTATTTATTACAGCATTGGTAAGTGAAAAGAAGAACAGCAAACAACAAGATAATTCAGATGAAACGGAATCAAAGCCAACCACTACTTTATTCTCAAAAGCAGTGAATGATTCGTTTTCTATTTTTATCAATTTGCCTAAGAATTATCAAAAGAACAGGAATAAGCATTATCCGGTTATCTATCTACTCGATGCCAATGTTTACTTTGATTTAGTGGCTTCAGCTATGAACGAAAACAATTCAAATGCGATAGTGGTAGGTATAGGGTACAAAAATTTCATGTTGATGGATTCATTGCGAAACAGGGATTATACTTTTCCAAAAGCATTACCGGAAGATAGCTTTACCTGTAGTGGAGGTGCTTATCACTATTTATCTTTTATTCGAAATGAATTGTTCAGTTATATAAATAAAACCTATAGAACAGACACCAATAATTTAACCTTAATGGGACACTCATTAGGAGCATATTTTACGTTGTTTGTTTTAGAGCAAGAATTGACTAACAATACTAATTCTTTTAATCATTACGTTGCTGCAAGTCCATCCCTTCATTATTGTAATAACTATATCATAAAGCAATTTGCAAATCAGCAAACAATCCTTATTTCCAAAAACAAAACAGTGTATTTAACTTATGGTGCCAAAGAAGATAGCGAAGATGGAACAGGTACAAAAGGCATTGATAATTTTAATTCATTCATTCAATTATTAACATCAGCTAGATTTAATTCTATAACTGTAAAAAAGGAAATCTATCCATCATTTGGACACATGGAAACAGCAGTTCCAACATTTACAAAATGGATTAATGGGATAAGCCGGTTGTAACGCTACTGCGCTCCTACTTATAACTTTCTGAAAGATGGATTGCAATTTGATTTCATTTATTTAATTTCCTTCACGAAACGGGCATTAGAAGTCGGTAATTAATGAGTAAAACAATATTAACATATGAAACAATTAATAAAGTCGCTAGTACTTTTTTATTTATGTTTACTAACAGTCAATAAGTGTTACAGTCAAGATTCAATCAAATGCAATCAAGCTGTATTTAATGATACTTTGCTTGACAAACTTAACGGAAATTGGATGGCTGTTGGTACAGTTGCTTCTGATAAAGTAGTCTATAGTTTCTCCAATAAATGGGTTTTGAATCATCAATTTCTGGAATTGAGTTTTGCTGATACTGCTGCTAAACCTGAATATTCCGCTCATGTATATATCGGGTTTGATTGTGAAAAGCACCAGTACATCGTGCATTGGATTGATAATTTTGGAGGGCCATTTTCTGAAACATTAGGTTATGGAACCCAAAAAGGGCAATCCATAGAACTACTTTTTAAATATCCAATGGGTACCCTAATTAACACCTTTAGTTATGACCAACAAAACAAACAATGGACTTCACATGCTGTAACTAGAGATGAAAGTAGCAATTGGATAGCATTTGGTCATCTTGTGTTAAAGCCGCTTCAATAAATGTAATTCGATAGTAAAAGGCAAATTAGCTAAAATAAAAAAGCCGCTCAATAAGCGGCCTTTTTAAAGAGTGGAGGTAAACGGAGTCGAACCGATGACCTCTTACATGCCATGCAAGCGCTCTAGCCAGCTGAGCTATACCCCCTCTTTTGAATGGATTGCAAAAGTATCATTTTTTTGAATTTATCAAAACTCTTTCACACCCTAATTCGAATTTTTATAGTGCTAACACCTATTATTTTGAAAATACCCTGCTATTTAGCATAGATTTTACATGAATTTGATAGTCGACTGCAATTTTATTCCGAAATTTGCAGCCAAATGATACGCGTATCCCTTTATTGTTTATTGGCGTTTTGCATAGCATATTGGCCCGGATTTACTCCGGCTGCTCAAGCCCAATGCATCAGCGCCTTTCCGTATCACGAGACCTTCGAAACTTCTAACGGCAATTGGACTT
>JAHEYX010000301.1 GCA_023251415.1 Chitinophagales bacterium | reverse complement strand
TAAGCATATTTAAATTGGTTACCTCGAATAGTATTTAGCTCCAGGTAAAATCGACCTATTCTTGCATTATAACTCCAATTAATTGCCTTTACATACATGTCCATAAATCGACCGGTTGAAACGCTTTGAGGAGCAAAATAGGTATTGTTAAATGCAGCATATAATAAGCATTAAAAAGTAATTTTACACCAATGTCAATTGATGGCAACAGTCTTATTTTAGTTAAAATGCCGGCATCAAGCCCATAATTACGCCAATGCGTAGTGGTATGTGCCGAAAACTTATTCGATACATCATCTACATTGGTATAAACAGCTTGGTAACCAAGGCCTTGCTCAAACCCAATGATATCAACCACTTTAAACCTAGGTGCCCTCGAAGGTTTTATTTTTTGTGCAAGTAAATCAAGCAGTGAAAATTGCAATCGACTATTTAATCCAATACTTTTGTTATTTTCATATTGAAAATAGTCGGCATTCATATAATTATATTTTGAAGATGTCGTTGACCAACAATATTGAATACCGAATTGTCCGTTCGTTAAACCCTAAGGAGCTTCCGCTGCCTTGACGAACAAAGGTGCAATAATTAAAATCCATAAGAATGATTTAATAAGTAGAACCGAAATTAATCAAAATTTTACAAATTAGATCAATTTGAAATTAGTCGGAAACTGCTTTAGTAAACTAGTTACCAGCATAAAATTACTAATGGGAATCAAACCAAACCTAGCTTTTGGAATACTAATAAATACGAATAGTTGTTAAGCTTATACCGTATTTATAGTAGTATAGCCTATTTCATAATGCAAGGCCAAGGAGCTTTTGACCTTACATCAAATGATAGCGGATTGTAACGGAAAAAAAATTACGGCTTCGGTATAAACAACGAGGTAATCGATAAATTTTCATGCACGTTTCGAATGGCAGTAGCGAATAAATCGGCAACCGGCAAACGTTTAATTTTATCGGATTTACGACTATAAGGTATTGTATCACAAACCACCAATTCAATTAATGCTGAAGCTTCAATGGTTTCGATTGCTTGACCGCTTAATACCGGATGTGTGCACACTGCACGAACACTCTTTGCCCCTTTCTCCATTAATAATTTAGCAGCACTGGATAAGGTTCTGGCAGTATCACAAATATCATCCACCAAAACTACATCTTTACCGGAAACATCACCTATAACCGTCATAGCAGCAATTTCATTGGCACGTTTACGTTGTTTATCGCAAATTACCATATCACCATTAAAATGTTTGGCATAAGTACGAGCACGATTCGTGCTTCCTACATCAGGCGAAGCAAAGCAAATATTTTCATCAATACCTAAGGATTTTAAATAAGGAATGAAAATATAAGATGCATCCAAATGATCAACCGGGATGTCGAAAAAACCTTGAATTTGCGGAGCATGTAAATCCATTGTCATTACACGATTGGCACCTGCGGCAACAATTAAATTTGCTACTAATTTTGAACCGATTGCCACACGCGGCCGATCTTTACGATCCTGACGTGCATAGCCAAAGTATGGAATTACAGCAGTGATATAGTGCGCAGAGGCTCTACGTGCAGCATCAATCACCAATAACATTTCCATTAAATTCTCTGCGGGGGCATTGGTACTGGAAATAATAAATACATATTCACCTCTAACTGATTCTTGAATTTCCGGTTGGATTTCGCCATCACTAAATTGTTGGGTATTCAGTTTCGAAAGTTCGATGCCATAAACACGTGCGATATCGCGACTTAAATACTGGAAATTTCTTCCGGAAAAAATTTTGACTTCTCTGCTCATAAAAAAAGTACGGTTAATTGAGGTTATAAAATGGAATCGTTGTAGGTGGCAACGCTGCAAAAGTAGCTTAATCTTGCAGTAAATTTTAAAGAAGGAATAAACATCTTAAAAATGTTGTGGATAAAATTATTTAACATAAAAAAAAGCCACCTCGTTTTTGGAGGTGGCTTTACTTTTAATCAATAGTCTTTATTCTTTAACCAAACGCACACTTGTTCTAAAGTCATTGCGACTTAGAACAGCCATGTAAATTCCGGATGTCCAAGTAGCAGCATCAAGCGTGAGTTGCGCCTCAGTTCCGTTTATCATAATTGTTTTAGTTGTAATGATGGCACCATTCACACCGTAAACACTTAATTGGTAACTACCGGCATCCATACCTTTGCAGGCAAGGAGGCAATTGGATGAAATAGGGTTACTAAGCGCACTTAATACCGGTTGAGTAGCAGCGATAGGCGCAATGCCATTGAACTCATTGTCGATAATGGTGCCGGTAAAAGTTGTATTTGCTCCTAAAGCAGCTCCACCGCTCGGATTACTTAATGTTACTGTAAAGGTTTCATTGCTTTCTAATAGCAAGTCGTCGGTAATGGTTATGCTGATGTTTTGAGCTGTTCCGGTACTAAAATTAAGGGTTTGTGTAGTTGAGCAGGTAAAGTCAGTTCCAACGGCAGCAGATCCACCGGTGAAGGTGGCTGTTACTCCTACAGCGCTTGATCCAAAATTGGTAACCTGAACAGGAATTTGAATGGTACCGGCATTTTCATTGAATGAATTTGTTGTTGAACTAAATTCAATGCTTGGTGCAGGTCCTCCACCGGCTTCATTAATAACCAGATGTGCTGTGTTCCATTTATCATTAGAATCATCTTGTCCATTGTTATTAACGGCATTAAGTACAGCAAAAAAAGAAATAACACCGGTTCCTGCGGCAGGAGCAGTCCATGAAAAGCTTTCTACATAAGTAGTTCCGGAGCCACCTGTACCGGTGGTTGCTAAAATACGGGTGCTTTGCTCTACCATATTTACCACATAATTACCGGCAGAAGCTGCAGAATATCTGGTATTAGCCGGTAATCCGTTTGTAGCCCATGTTCCGGCATTGGTAGGGGTTACTGCCGATGTTGCACCTTTAACGCAAGTCATTTGGAAACCAAATCGTGGTAAGCTGGTAGATCCGTTATTAATACCACTGAGTTTAACGGTGTAATTTACGCCCGAATAATAAGAAGTGACAGGCGTTCCGGCTGAATCTAATTCGATAGTCACTCCAATTGTTGAAGCAGCTGTATTTCCATGGCAAGATCGGCATCCGGTTGGATTTTGTAAACCAGATTCTGCACCGGTACAATCATAACCACCTCCGGCACCTGCGCCTGAATTATAGCTACTGAAAGTTATACCTGCAGTTAAGCCAGTAAAAAGAACGAGTAAGAATTTGTTTCTCATTTAATTAAAGTTATAAATTGGTTTGCAATTTATTACTTAAATTCAATGTCGTAACATGATATTTGTCAATATGAAAAAAGGCGTTTACAACAGGTAAACGCCTTTATAGCTTTGTTTCAATTAACTTATTTTGATTCGGCCGCTTTTTTGTGATCGGCCAAAAATTGCGCTAATCCAATATCAGTCAATGGATGTTTTAATAAACCGGTTATTGCACTTAATGGTGCCGTAATTACATGCGCTCCTACTTCAGCACATTTAACGATATGTAATGGGTTGCGAATGGAAGCAGCTAATACTTCGGTTTGATAACCATAAATATCATAAATGTCAACGATTTGTTCAATGAGCTCAATACCATCCCAATTCATATCGTCTATACGACCAATAAATGGCGATAAGTAAGTAGCACCTGCTTTTGCAGCAAGTATGGCTTGTCCGGCACTAAATACCAAAGTGCAATTGGTTTTGATTCCTTTGGTGGAGAAATACTTAATGGCTTTAATCCCATCTTTAATCATAGGAACTTTCACCACGATGTTCTTGTGTAATTTAGCCAACGCTTCTCCTTCTTTTATTATTCCTTCAAAATCTGTGGCAATTACTTCAGCACTAACCGGGCCGTCCACAATTGAACAAATTTTTACGTAGTGATCTAAGATGGCTTGTTCACCGCTAATGTCTTCTTTAGCCATTAAGGAAGGATTGGTAGTTACCCCGTCTAAAATTCCTAAATCATTGGCTTCTTGAATTTGGCTGAGGTTGGCTGTGTCAATAAAGAATTTCATGGCAGTTGTTTTGATGTTTTATAAAAAAAGGGCGTTGAAGAAATCAGCGCCCTTTTTTCAAAGCTATATAAATAAGAATTAATTATAAAA
>JAHEYX010000300.1 GCA_023251415.1 Chitinophagales bacterium | reverse complement strand
TAATCGAAGAATAATAACGCCAAACAAGCCTTCTTTAAATATTTTAGTACTCATTTTAGATACACCTAATTCGCGATCTTTAAAGGTAATAGGCACTTCGAGCAGTTTAAAACCACGCGTCCAGGCTTTGTATTTCATTTCTATTTGAAAAGCATATCCAATAAAGCGAATCTTATCTAAGTTTATTTTACGCAATACTTCGGCTTTATAACATACGAAACCGGCAGTAGGGTCTTTAATGGGCATCCAAGTAATAAAACGCACATACATGGAGGCTCCGAAACTAAGCATCAAACGGTTTAATGGCCAATTTTTAACTTTCCCTCCTCTGATATAACGTGAGCCGATAGCCATATCACAACGGTTTTCTTCACAAGCGCTTTTCAAGTCAGGTAAGGACTCAACCGGGTGGCTAAAGTCACAGTCCATTTCAAAAATCAATTCGTAATTGCGTTCTAAAGCCCATTTAAATCCAAAAATATAAGCTGTACCTAATCCCGATTTCTTGGCTCGTTCTACCAAATGTAAACGATTGGGAAATTTGGGAATTAAATTTTTAACAATACTTGCTGTTCCATCGGGGCTTCCGTCATCGATTATCAATATTTCGAGTTCGGCATCTACCGCTAATACTTGCGGTATAATGCTTCCAACATTATCTTTTTCGTTATAAGTAGGTATGATAATTAATGATTTCAAAATTCGCTTGCTTTTTAGAGTGGCTTGGTCGTTTACTTAAACGCTCATTTTTGATTTTAGTTCTTTCAATTTCATTTTGGTGTGCAAAGGGAAATCCGATTTCATCACCCAATCATAATAATTGGGTTCTTTACGTAACACTTCATCCACGGGCATATCCTTGTATTTACCGAAATTAAAACAGATTCGACCTCTTTTCTCCACTAAACGGCGTGCAACATCAATAAATTTTCCGTCTTCACTGAAATTGGTCAAAAAGGTAACGTCGTTTTCTAATTCTTTGTATTTAGCCAATTGCGCCAACAGCACTTCATAGGTTGCCGTAACATCTGCCATTGCACTATGGGCATTTTCCAATGTTTTATTGCAATAGTATTGGTATGCCGCTTCTAAATTACGGCGCTCCAATTTATGATAGATCCGTTGTACATCAACGGCTTGACGTTTTTCAATTTCTAAATCTACTCCGGCACGTAACATTTCTTCTACCAATAAAGGGATATCGAAACGATTGGAGTTGAAGCCGGCAAAATCACATTCTTGTAAAAAAGCGCCTATTTCAGCTGCTATGGCCGAGAATAAGGGTTTATCTTTTACCATTTCATCCGTAAAACCATGAACGGCAGAAGCTTCACTTGGAATTGGCCTTCCGGGATTACATACCGCATGGTATTTATCAATTTCACCACCGGGAAGCACTTTCAGAATTGCAATTTCAATTATTTTATCACTCACTGTGTCTACACCGGTTGTTTCTAAATCGAAAAATGCCAATGGTCGGGTGAGCTGCAACTGCACCGGATTGGGTATTTGATCAAAAAGTGTCAACTTACAATAATTTAGGTTGTGATAATTAATAGTGCTTTCGTAAATCGAACTCAAACATACATAAAAGTATGATAGTAAATGGAGCAAAATTAGGGTATAACAGTTTATTAACGCATACCATTTAAATACGAAATTAGTTAAACACATTCAAATACCGGCTTTTAAAATACTGCTCTTTAATTAGCAAAGCCCTAATTTATAAGCATTTCAGGCTTGGTTAACAAACCAAATGGCCAATAATTTGGTGCTCTACCGGTTTAAACTATTTATCAAATTTATTGTTTATGATTCAGAATGGATTGTCCTTACGCTTAACAACGATTTGCAAGTTATTGAAAGCGAATTAGGCGACATTCGACTCTTTTTATATAATTTTGCAAAAAATAAAACTCAACATAATATGTATCCAGCAGAAATAGTAAACCCAATGAAAGCAGAATTGACTGCAGTAGGTTTTGAAGAATTAACAACACCTGAAAAAGTAGATAAAGCGATGGAACAAAGCGGTACTACCCTTTTGTTCTTTAACAGTGTTTGTGGTTGCGCAGCCGGCACAGCTCGTCCGGGAGTAAAATTAGCCGTTAAACATGCTAAACGTCCTGATCACATTACTACCGTTTTTGCAGGGTTTGATGTTGATGCCGTGAAACAAGCACGTACTTATACTTTGCCTTATCCACCTTCATCACCTTCTATTGCCTTATTTAAAGATGGTCAATTGGTGCATTTCGTCGAACGTCACCATATCGAAGGTCGCAGTCCGGAAATGATTGCACAAAACCTGATTGGTGCATTTGATGAGTATTGCAATTAAATTTTAAAAGCGCTTCATAAACAGAAGCGCTTTTTTTTTATCTTTATGACCTAACAAAAAACTTTATGAAAAAAATCTACCTCCTTTGTTTTCTGCTTTTAACAGCCACTTTCGTTAAAGTACAAGCGCAATGCACCCCTGATTTAAGTTGGACCCATTCAGGAATTCGTCCGGATAGCGCAACCGGCTTACCTCATGCTTGTGAAAATTTACCTTATACAGCACAATTCGATATTTATGTACCGGATTCCGTGCATGCTGCTATTCCTCCTTCTACTTCACCCATTGCGATTTATATTGATTCTGTTGTGGTAACCAGTATTACCGGTGTTCCTTCACCTTTAACTTATAGTGTAAATCCGACCAGTCAGAAATTTGAAAAATTTGCACACGGTTGTATGCAAATTACCGGTACTGCCCCTGCAGCCGGTGTTTATCCGTTAACTGTTGTCACTAAATCGAACATTCGTTTGTTGTTTAATTTCGTACCGGCTACAGTTCGCTACGACACCATTCGTTATTACAAAATTGTGGTTGACCCAACCGGAAGCAGCAATTGTATGGCCAGTATCAACGAACAAGCTGATCCATCACAATTAGCTATTATGAGCATTGCTCCAAACCCTGCTGCCAATGCTTTAAACGTAAAAGTAAATGTGCCAACTGCAGGTAAATTGCACGTAAGCATCAACAATTTGGTTGGTCAACAAGTGTATGCACGTACCGTTACCGTGGCTACAAACGGTTATCAAAATCTTCCAATAAACGATTTACAATTTAACTCCGGCGTTTATTTATTGAGCATCGAACAAGGCGGACAAACCATTACGCATAAAGTAACTATCGTTCATTAATTCTATTTCTTTAACTTTTTTTAAAGGCACTAAATTCGTTTAGTGCCTTTTATTTTATACTACCTTGAAACGCATCCTACTCGAAATACAATTTGACGGCACTAATTATCACGGTTATCAATTACAAGATAATGTAATCAGCGTGCAACAAGAACTGGAAGAAAAATTATCCATCCTCTTTCAAGAGAAAGTGGTAATAACCGGTGCTTCACGAACAGATACCGGTGTGCATATTAAACAAACCTACGCACATTTTGATACCGAAAAAGAAATTCCGAAGGATGCTTTACGTCGTCTCAACTTTATGTTGCCCGGCGATATAGCTTTAAATAAATTGGTAGAAGTTGGACCTAAATTCCATTCGCGTTTTGATGCGATACAACGTCAATACATTTATCATATTCATTATAAAAAAGATCCTTTTCTGATTAATAAGTCTTTGCATTTTCCTTATCAACCACTCAATTTGGAGAAAATGAACGAGGCTGCTGATTTTATCAAAACACAAACCGATTTTAAAACTTTTTGTAAACGCAATAGCCATAATAAAACAACTTTATGTCGCATTGACAAAGCTGAATGGCGCAGTACCGGACCGGATGCTATTTGCTTTGAAGTATATGCCAATCGCTTTTTGCGTGGAATGGTGCGAGGTTTAGTTGGTACGATGATGAAAGTAGGTAAAGGTAAATTGACGCTCGATGCTTTTAAAGCAATCGTTACCAATGGCGATAATCGTGTGGCTTATTTTGCCGTACCCGGATGTGGTTTATATTTAACAGCCGTTGTTTATCCGGAAGGATTAATTCCGCAAGATTAATTTCCGAATTTCTTACTCCTTATTCATTCGAAATCCATTTTCTGAAATCAGCTGCCTTTTCTTTACTAATCGGAATTTCAATAGTTGGTGCTCCGGCCATTATTACATGTAATTTACTGGAGTCAGTTACTTCCC
>JAHEYX010000299.1 GCA_023251415.1 Chitinophagales bacterium | reverse complement strand
GCTTAGAAGAAGAAATAGAGAAATTGGTCATTATCACACCGGATCCTACCCATGACGATGCAGTTGAAGCAGCTTTACTCGAAGCACGCCAAAACTATAAAATGGAAAACAAGTGGATGGTGAAAGAAAGTAATGCACGCTTTGAATTAGAAAAAAACATTGCCGCCACTACTACGCAAAAACCAAGTAAAGCTGCTCCGGCTCCAAAACGTGATGTGCTTTTCTATTTGGCCTTCCCGATTTATTTAATTGGATATGCCTTGCATTATTTACCGGCTCATTTATCCAATTCAATGACCAATCAAAAAGTTCGTTTGATTGAATTTAAAGCATCTGTGCGCTTTTCTACCGCTTTATTTTTAGGAACACTCTATTATTTAATAGTGGTAATACCGTTATTGTTCGTCATCTTTCCTATAAAAATAGCCTTTCTACTTTTAGCAGCAATGCTATTGGTAGGTTATTTAAGCGGTAAATTCAATTTGCGCTATTATTGTTGAGCTTGTTTCGGACTAAACAATGTAGCAGCAGCAAATCCAAACAATGCTATTAAAGTGGAACCGCTTAATAAAGTCCAGAAGGGATGAGGCAATAGGATGTAATTTGCCAGACAAGGCAGTAAAAACACCAAAGCTGTTATACGGGCTGTACGCAATTTTTTAGCGATTAATGCTGTAACCATGGTTCCTAAAAATGCCGAAAGGGCATAGGCACTCATTTGAAAAAGGTATAAGGTAACAGGGGCTTTGGCAAAAAAGGCTTCTACTTCTTTTATGGTATTCAGTTTTAAGCCTTTTGGTATAAAGAAATAATTCATGCCATAATCCGTCAACATTACACCGCACATGGCTAAAAATAATCCTGCTATTACTGCACTAAAAGGTTTTAACATACTGCTTTATTTTGATTGCACTAAAAGTACATATTCTGCACTAAGTGTACAACTACCGCTTCAAGCCTATGCTCCATCGGCTTTTTAAAGGTGATAACAGGACTTAAATACTAACGGTATCCTTTATTAATCCAGCTTCAGCAACTGCTTTGCACTGAACTTTTTAAGTAAATTACTGTTATTATACGACTAATAAAAACGAACTTTTGCTGTATTTCGGCAGTTTGCCAATTGCCAACTGCTGCAAAGTATGAGCAATCGCATTTTTTTTATTCCACCATTTACACCACCTTTGCAACTCTAAAATTTTTACGCGTGATTAGTACTCTACTGAAAAATAACGATAAAGCTGCCGAATTGATTTATATAGCCGAGAAAGTGGCTGCCAACGAGCGTATTAGCGATGCAGATGCGCTTTTATTGTATGAAAAAGCCGAACTGGGTTTTCTGGGCACTTTAGCTAATGCCATCAAATTGAAAAAGCATGGTAAAGCCGTTTATTTTAATCGCAATTTCCATATTGAACCTACTAATTTATGTGTGTTTGATTGTAAATTTTGCAGCTACAGTCGCACGTTAAAGGAAACCGAAGACGGTTGGTTCATGACCAAAGAGCAAATACTGCATATTATCGACAAATATGAAGGGCAACCGGTTACCGAAGTTCACATCGTAGGTGGCGTGCATCCCAAATTAACCCTCGAATTTATGGGTGAAATTTTAGCGGCCATTCGTGAGCGTCGTCCCGATTTACACATCAAAGCCTTTACTGCAGTTGAATTGGAGTACATGTGCCGCAAGGCTAAAGTATCTTATAAAGAAGGGATGAATTACCTGAAAGAACACGGTTTAGGTTCTATACCGGGTGGTGGTGCCGAAATTTTTGCTGACGAAATCAGAGCGCAAATTTGTGCCGATAAAGCTACTGCCGAACAATGGTTAGCTATTCACCAAGCAACGCACGAATTGGGTATGCACAGCAATGCTACTATGTTGTATGGTCATATCGAAAGCTTCGCGCATCGGGTCGACCACATGAGCCGCTTACGTGCTTTGCAGGATGTTACGGGTGGTTTCAATACTTTTATTCCATTGAAGTTTAGACACGAAGGCAATGCCATGAGCAGCATCAAAGAACTTAGTGTTATTGAAGATTTACGCAACTATGCCATAAGCCGCATTTACCTCGATAATTTCCCGCATATTAAAGCGTATTGGCCGATGATTGGTCGCCAAACTGCGCAATTGAGCCTGGCATTTGGGGTGAATGATTTAGACGGTACCATCGATGATTCAACAAAAATATACAGCATGGCCGGTGCCGAAGATCAAAATCCATCCTTGAGTACCGAACAATTGGTAAGTTTAATTAAATCGGTAGGTGGTATAGCTATCGAACGTGATACCTTGTATAATGTAGTGAACCGTTGGGAATAAGCCTTACGCCGGCTTGGAGGAGTAACTTATTTTATTTCACAAGTAAATAAGTGTTGCTCGCCAATATATCCTTCCAATACATCACCAATATTGATTTTACCAACGCCAACAGGTGTTCCGGTATAAATCAAATCGCCTTGTTGTAAAGTAAAAAATTGCGACACATAGCTGATGATACTTGAAAAATCAAACAATACATCGGCTGTATTTCCGGCTTGCACTTGCACCTTGTTTTTCTGCATAGAAAAGGCAATAGCTGTCATGTTCGGAACTTCTTCCACCGGCAAAAAACGTCCGATAACGGCAGATCCGTCAAAGGCTTTTGCTATTTCCCAAGGCAATCCTTTTTCCTTTTGTTGTTGCTGTAAATCGCGAGCCGTAAAGTCTAATCCAACCGTTACAGCACTAATGTATCCTGATGCAAATTTTGGAGCGATGTATTTACCGTTCTTTCCAATTTTTAAAACGATTTCGGTTTCATAATGAATGTCCTTACTGAACTCGGGATGGAAGAATGGCTTATCGTCTTTTAATAAAGCCGTGGCTGGTTTCATAAATACAACCGGTGCTGTTGGTACAGCATTATTCAGTTCTTTAGCATGTTCACTGTAGTTTCTGCCGATGCAAATAATTTTCATAGGTACGCAATTGAAAGCACAAAGAAAGCAAAATCCGTTTAGTTATTTATGGCTCAAAAATAAAGGCTGCCTAAGTGAATAGACAGCCTTCCTCATAACCCAGACTTCGGAATAACCCCCATGAAAAAGGTATCCCGAAGCAATGTACTTCATTACTGCCAAAGCCTTCGAAAAAGCTTAATTTAATGGCAAGCAATAGCTGTGCAATTAAAGATTAACAGTAGTTTGAAGACGTAATACCTGCAACAGGTATCAGTAAATGCGGTTTAAATACGAAAAATGCCAAGCAAGGCCAGTTGTGTGGCTTGGCGGTTCGCAAAAGTATGGCAGGCCCTTAAGGTGTTGTGCTGTAAATGCGCAGCAAGCAAGGGCATAAATGTAGGACGGGTACTGTAAGCGAAAACCTGTTTAATAAAACTATCTGAATCATCATCTTCAGTAATAGCTGTAACAGTGGTTTGTACAGTTGCTAAGGGTAATGCTTTGTTAATAGTGCCGGCAGTGCTTGTATAAGCAGTACTACCTGAATCGCAAGCCTGAGCTACCAAGTGGCTGCTTCCGGTGAGCAACAGCAACACCAGCGCAGTAAGTAGCAAAACCGACTTCAAATTAAGATGCAGGGGCATAGCAAAGCATTAACTATTTTCGCATGTAAAGTTTTAAAACCTTTTGTTATCATTGCAAATTCGTTGGTATTTTAACAGCGACTTAACATTACAACGTAAAATTTTAGTGCATGAATAAACTTTGCATTCTTTTAACGAGTTTACTGATCAGCACAGTAAGCTTTGCACAAGACGCTTTTGATAATCAAGCGGCTGCAGCCTACCACCAACCTGTTTTTGAATGCTGGGGCAGTCTTAAATTGGCCAGTGAAGTAGTTCCTAATCTGAATATAAACGCACAAGCCGTTATGCGAACCAATCCCATGCAAGCAGCATTTGTGGGCAATTATTATTACTTACAAGCCCGTTACCGTTTTTTAAAGGTGCTTTATCCGGATGTGCAAATTCGTATTGTTGACAATCATTTTTCCAATTTATACCGCCTCGAATTTGGTTTGCAATTGCGTAAAAAAATAGGCGCTGCTACCTTGATGTATCGCACGGCTTATTTTAATGAATACGCTTATGTTTCGCGCACCACCGACCCGACTAATCCGCCAAATAATTATTGGAGAAACCGCTTAGGGGTGAAATACGATTTCAGTAAGAA
>JAHEYX010000025.1:14952-16793 GCA_023251415.1 Chitinophagales bacterium | reverse complement strand
GGTTTCTTTTACAAAAAATAAATTCGTTACACGTTACCTAACCTTACCGGCTATGATTGAATTGCATTTCGGTAAAAACAAAAGTTGGAAACAATTCAGTATTGCAGGTGGTTTACAAGTCAGTCAATATTTCGGAAGTTGGCAATCACTGGTAAGTGCAGAACGCGGTAAGCAAAACAAAATTCAAAATGGAAGCTACAATTTAAGTCAGCAACGGGTGTCTGTTATTGGTCGTGTTGGATTAGGAAAATTAGCTTTTTATGGTTCCTATTCTTTAACTCCGCTTTTCAATTCTTCTCAACAAGTGAGTCACTATATGCCTGAAATGAACCCATTCAATTTTGGGATAAGACTGACCGGTTTATAACTGAAGAGTTGGTTTTAGTTTATAAAAAAGCCGGTGTAAAAACCGGCTTTTTTATTTTTTAAATACCATTAAAAAGTTTTACATCCACCAACATCATTGTAGCGATGTTTCTCCGACATACAATCATACCACAAACAATAACTGATGGTTAATACAGATGTCATATAAACATCTTTAAACTTGGGATTGCCTCTGGTCTTATTCGTTGGATCATTATTTTTATAACGATAATGACCGGGATAGGAAGCCGCAACAGCTATAGCTCCTTTTTCTTCTAATAAAATGCGCGGATCAGCATAACGTTTACTCACATCATCTATATAATCTGTAAATGTTTTACGCATAACGATTTCTGCACCAATGATAATTCGTTTAGCAGGAATAAATTTGATACCTACACCAAATGGTATTGAAATTTGTGTTAAAAAATAAGGACGTCGATCCGGATACGCTGCTAAACCTTGACCTTCTGTACTTAACGAATGCAAATCGCCAAATTTATTCATCGGGCGAAAATGAAATACAGCAATGCCTGCAGTCAGATAGGGTGCCCAATTAAATTGTCGACAAGCGGTAAATTCCGGATACATGTATTCAAACGTTAAAGCCCCTTCGTACAAATCAGAAGTAAAATTCAAATTTCGTGGAACTAATTTCGGTTTGTTTAATGCATCTGTTCCGCTCAAAAAACCTTTATTGATCATAAATTTGTATGCCCAATTTCTTCCACGTTGATAGCGGACAAAGGCTCCATAATCTTTGTGCAAATTTTTGCTTTGAAAAATCCCGTTGGATAAATCACCATAATAATGACTTTCACCACCTAAAATTCCAATTTCCCAACTGGTATAAATTGTTGATAAACGTGTAGTGCCTGTAAACTGACTGCCACCTGCTGATTTAACGCGTCGTTTTTTAAATAAATCGATTGTATTGGCATGCAGCATACCCATAGGGGCTAACCATAACACTAAACTGCTTAATAGCACGATTCTTTTCATAAGCCTAAAATTTAAGTGTCAAAATATAAAGTTCCTTATTGGCTCCTTACGGTAAAAATTTAAATTCGTTTTAAAAATACACCTTTTTCTTATTGCAAAAGATAAATTTCATTCAAGTATTGATTAAAATTGATCAATTCTGCTTGTGCTAGCCCCAAATTTTAATACTATCAACCTTTATTTTCTATCACTTGAATTACCGTGTCAAATTATTAATTAAAAGGTATAACGACAATATCGCTATATTTACCACACAAAACTTAACAATCCGGCATATACGTGTATCTTTTTTTTCAAATTAAAGCTTATATAAACTATTGGTTAAAGGCTGCATGGCCGGATAAAATCCATTCTCCTTTTATATTTGAATTAACCATGAAGGTTATTCGTGATAAGCGTAAATTTTATGCATTTGATGAAATCGCTCAAATCCGAAAACTGTTGAGCCAACAACAAGGGCTTGTTCCAATTGT
>JAHEYX010000025.1:4457-14942 GCA_023251415.1 Chitinophagales bacterium | reverse complement strand
AATATGGCCAAGTACTGTTTCGATTAGTCAATTTCATGCAGCCCAAAAACATGATCGAACTAGGTACTTCATTAGGTATCAGCACTTGCTATCTTGCTAAAGCGCAAACGAACGCCACAATCTATACCTTGGAAGGTAATCCAAATTGCGCTGCATTAGCTCAAAAGACTTTTCAATTGTTGAATTTAAATCACATTAAAGTGATCGAAGGAAATTTCAAGCACTCCTTTCCTGATACCTTGAGCCAATTAACCACGATCGATATGGCTTTTATTGACGGTAATCACCAATACGAAGCTACGATGTATTATTTCAGCTTATTGAAGCAAAAAAGAACCGATAATTCGGTGTTCGTATTTCATGACATTCATTGGAGTCCGGGCATGGAACAAGCATGGAATATGATTTGTGCTGACCCCGATGTGACATTAAGTGTCGACATTTATAATATGGGTATGGTGTTTTTCAGAACAGGTGTTCCTAAACAACAATTCGTCATTCGTTACTAATACTTATCAAAAACTTTTTCCTCCTCAATTTTAGTCCTAATTTCAACCCATGAAATGGAAAATCTACTCGGCTTATAGTGCCTTTTTTGCAATAAGCGTAATCAGTGCTTTTTTTACCTCTACCAATCAAGCCATACCACTTTATTCGTGCTATGCCTCCTTGTTTTTACTGTACTTTTTCATAATCCAACAAGTTAAAGCCGGTGATGATTTGAAACCCGCTGTAGCATTGGGATTAATTGTACGTTGTGCCTTATTGTTTGCCATACCTAATTTATCTGCTGATTACTGGCGCTGGATTTGGGACGGAAAATTCCAAGCTATCGGATATAGCCCTTACGCCCTTACTCCAAAAGAGTTGATGGATCGTAGCCTCAACACCTTTTTAAATGCCGGAAATATTTTTCATCACTTACCCGATGTGCGTACTTATACGACCAATGGACCTTTGATTCAATTTATTAATTATACAGCGGTTAAATTGTCGATGAACCATGATCGCTTATAAGGGGGGAAATACGAAACCTAAAATTATAAGTATTACTAAAAAAGGCTAAAAATTAGCCATAGTACTACATTACAGCCTAAAATTGGCTAAATTTAGTGAAATACGAAATCTAAAATCCTGATTTCATTCAGCTTGAATAAACTGGCGTTTAAATGGCCAATAACTGGTATTTACCTTACATTTAAACACTATTACCTAATTACCTCCATTTTTAGCTAAAACAGCCACTAATTTGGCTTATAGGGCAATTAGTTTAGTTAAACCAGTATTGCAATGAGCCTTTAATGCTTTATTTTTTCACTTCCCCTATTGAAAGGTCAAATATTGACCAAAAAGGCGATTAGGTACGGATATTTTACGGAAAATCTACGGGTTTTATCCAATTTACCCCTTCAAATACCATTCGGACTTTGTGTCAGGTTATGAAATTAGGCTTGGATTGTATTCTTCCTCCATAAATTTCGCAAATTCAAGCTCCAATCTTTCAATTTTCGCAATGGCTTTTTTGTATAAAACATCGTCTTCTATTGGGAAAAGTTGATCCCAATTTTCAATAGATTTAGCTATCATGTTTTTATACTTACTAATGGTCCTTGTTTTACCCAATTTTCGAGCTTCATAAATGTCCATCAGCTTCTTTCCTGTGGCCTCATAATTACCCCATCTACTTTCAACCTTAATACGTGGATACTTTACCTTAAGTAAGGCAGCTCTATACTCAAAATACCACGTCCATTTTGTTAGCGTTTCTAACGACATCCCATCCCAATATAAACTTTCATTTACACCACTATTACTGCGGTTAAAAGTTTGAATTGAGTAGTAATAAAGAACCGGCTTTAATATTATCATTGTAAATTTAGGTATCCTATTAAAATCTTGTATATTGGGTGAATAACCCCCCACTTTTATGACTAAAAACCCTATTGAATTATTAGAAGAGCATGAACAAAAAATGATTGATGTGCATTATAATTTTATCCGGCAGGTTGTTCTGCTTGCTTCGAGTCTTTTTGGCGTGCTAATTTCCATTCGTACGATAACCTTAAAGCCTGAACATTCTCCCGTTGTTTCTGCACATTCAACTCGCATTCCTTTAAATGGGACTCTTTCTCTTCTAAGTACTCTTTGTGACAATCCAAGCAGGTTGCTGGCTTTCTCAATTTCGGAAATTGGAGTAGGTATCCTTTTTTTAGTAATTGCTTTATATGGGCAAGTTGTACTTCATGGCAAGATTCGTGTAGACAAGGGTGAGCGTGCATATCGGTACGCACAGAATATGCAAAAAAAAGGCGATGCCAATATAAGTATATCTCCTTTCTATAAATATGCAACTTGGTGTGGATATTCCTTACTATGTCTTTCAGTTCTTTCATTGTCTATATTCGTTTTAATGGATGTTTAAATTCTCTAAATGCTCATTAATTCGACTTAGTAATTCTTGTACAATTACATAGATAAATTCATCCGTACAGCTCATATAGTTAGTAAATTCTATAAATGCGTAGCATGTAGCTAAATCAAAGGTTAATGTAAATGGCTTTTGTTTGAACATCAGCGTTTTTTTGCTTTTGATCTTATCTCTAGCGTTGATTATACAATACATTACACATCTACTGTAAGCAGATTGATGATTTTGCCTATATGCTTTAATATTCGCCTCTAAATAGAAGCATATCATTAACCAGTCTGATGAACTCAGTTTTAGCTTTAATGGAATCATTGAAATAGTGATGGGTGGTTAATTTTAATCTTCTTTTCAGACCGGTATTTTAACTCGCTTCTAATCTTAGCCAACCGTATAGGTAATTCACGTGTGAACTTGGTATTATCAACGTAAATTGATGTGTCATCATCATGCGTTAATATCTTCTTCACTAGAGCATCTGTGCCAATAAAGAATTCATCCGACAATACTTCTAATATAAGCTGTTGGCGGTATACCCCTTCTCTGTTCAGGATGTTGTTTATATGGCGCAATAATCTGTTACGAAACTCTCTATTGGTATAGTCTTTCATGCCTTTAAATATTTAACAAACATGCCTTCAAATTGAGTTATCAATTTAGCAAGCTCCGTTGTGTTATGATCATTTAGTTTTTTGTGAAACATCCCATACTTATTACACCAGTTATCAATACGCTCATAGTCTATTTCACGAGTACCTTGTTTATACCAATGCATTTGATGTGCATAGCTTATCAATTTACGGCGCATACGGTTAGCCTTATCCTGTTGATCACCGTGTAAGTCTTTCAAATAATTGTATAGCAATTGTGCTTCATTTTGCTCCAACTCCTTTGATGAGGTCTCTCGGCCATCGCTGAACTGGTAAATCAATGAACGATAGGTATCTTCATCAAGCTTTAGTTTGCTTTTGGCAATATGAATCTGTTGTATCAGTAGCTTATTAGCTTTCATTGCTATCAATTTTAGTGTTTATAATTTCAATCTGCTGACTCAGCTCTTCAACCTTCTGACTCAACTCGGTTTGAGCCAGTTCCGGCAGCTCAGGTGCATCGTAAGCAGCTATTAATTCAGCTTGGCCAGTTTTAGGGTTTATTTGGTATGATTCTACTTGCATATATCTTAATGTTTGTATAGTGGAAAAACTGCAGCATTTGAGCTGTATTGCACATTGAATGTTGTTGTACTTAAATCACTTGGGAATCCTGAACTAAAAGCATTGGTAACAGCACTAGCACTGATTAGGTATACATTGGGAATATAGACATTGCTAATCGGTGTAAATCCAAGCAGCTCATTACCGCAAGAGACGTTTGGAATAGTAGGTACTTTTAAATTCGCATCTCCGGTCCATACAAGCCATAAAATCTCTCCTGGTGTGGGTGTTATTGGGGTATTTAAATGAAGCGATTTGAATCCTTGTGTAGCAGCCGGAATACTACCTTCATCTGAGAGCTTTGTTTTAGGCTTAAATCCGGCTGAATCGTGCGAGAAAATACCAAAGCGAATATTACCACCGGCTCCTACGTTTGTTTGCATCCCTATGTCTGTAATGGGGGTATTTGTTGTAAATCTAACCGGAACTGCAAAAACGTAATTAAGAATAGCTGTAGCGCTATAATTACTACTACCTACACTGGTGTATATCCGGTTACCACTTAAGTACTGTCCGATAATTGGTGCAGGATAACCGGGAACGGTAGCCAAGGCATTCGTTACAAATGCTGTGGTAGCAATTGCGCTAGTATTATTACCTGCAGTTTGTGTAGGCGCTTGTGGAGTACCGGTGAACGTAGGTGATGCAATTGGAGCTTTTGTTCCGATCAGTGTTATTATAGTAGTGCTGAAATTGGCATCATTACCGAGAGCTGCTGCAAGCTCATTTAAAGTATCTAATGTTGAAGGTGAGCTATTCACCAGTGCTGCAATGGCTGTAGCTACAAATGCAGTCGTAGCAACATTATTTGAATTGTTACCGGCGCTTGGTGTAGGAGCTTGTGGAGTGCCGGTAAATGTAGGGCTATTGATATCAGCCTTAAGTGCTAATTGAGCTATCAAAGCAAGTACATCAGCATGATTGGCGATCACATGATCTGTGTCTTGAAAGGTGTATATTCGCTCACCTGTGTTGTTGTGTTTTAAAATTATATAGTTGACCATAATTTACGTAATTCAGGGTTGATGTAATCTATTTTAAGCCATTGATAAAACTCCTCTTCACTTTGCCAAGCCGGAGGCAGTGTTGGATGAGACAAGGTGCATTTCCAAATTAATTTATCACGCACTTGTGTATAGAAACTTTCCGATTTTAATCGGAGGCCATCTCTTGTACCAACCCATCCCAACTTGTGCCAAGCTTTAGCTACTGTATTATGGCTATAATTGGAAGGACCGGTACGAATAACCAATTGTCTGTAATAGTCAGACTCTATTGGTATAAACAAGTCGAGAACAATTCCTTCAGGTAGTAGTATTTGTACATACCTTGTACCTGAAGCAATCGCACCTTTAAGTACCTTACCAAGGCTTACAACGGAACTCCAAAAAGTATTGCAATCAACGGGATTTAAATTATTGTTAAACAAATCATTTGATGTGATTTTTTTAGGGATACAACAAATTTCAATATCGTGTACCTCATGCTCTTCTCTTCTGATACTTCCGGCGATATCTATTTTAGTACAATGTTCCTGAAGTATTACAAGGTTTTTAATTGCAATCTTCAATGCAATTTCATGTGTGAATTTAGTCGTTTTCGCCATCATACTCGAATGGTTTTGAAGCCGGCCATAAGCAGTATAGCACAACTATTAGTAGAATTATTGGCATGGTGATTTGGTTTAGTCTAAGTCAGTACGTTCAAAGAGAAATTTAAAGGTTGCTTGTTTGTCTGTGTCATCCTTAGGTGCGACTGTAATTTCTATATCTATTCTAGGATTGTCAATCCCACATTCGGCACAAAAGTTTATTAATTCTGAAATCATTGGTGTTGCTACTTTATATAGCTTCTTTAATTCTTGAGTTTGGTCTGCCATTTTATATTTCGTTTAATTGGTTACTATTTGAATTCATCTTCCCACATTTCATTACGCAAGTAGGTGTCCGGGTCAGCCTTGGTACGCCAAGTATTTAGCTTTAAATAATTGTCGTACTTCTTGATGCCGTTAATGGCCTTTATTTGCTTAATTTTCGATAATCGATCCCAAACGGACTCAGCTCGCTTTTTATGGACTTTGTTTCTATAAGCCGTAAAAAAGTCCTCAAATTTTACAACGTACTCAGTCTCTACAATAGTAACTGATGGGTACGGTTTAAATACTGGCTCAAGCTCCACCAGTTGTACCGGTATTAAATCCTTAAACTTCCGTAATGATTCCGACTCCAAGTTGCTATTCGTGAAGTCGAGCGAGCATAAGTAATTGAAGTCATTATAGGTGACGTCTACATATCCGGAGAACTTGGTTCCATTCAATTGAAATCTTCTCATGCTAGTTCATTTAATAGGTTGTTAATATCTTCTATTAATGGTAACACCCCCGTTTGAATAAACTCTTGGCTGCTAGTTTCCGAGATACAATTGTCATCGATATCCATAATCGCTAATGTGGTCAATGTAATTGGGGGTTTCACTTCATAAGACATTATTATCCCTGCAACTATTATTATGCTTACAGTTTTGTTTTGGAAATAGGCAGTGAGTTTCTTTGAATTTCCCGGATAGGTTTCGATTTTAAATACTGGATAGGTCATTGTTTTATGTGGTTATGTTAAAAATTTGGAGAGCATTAACGCAGCTCCCCTTTACGTGCCATTCTTCATATAACAGCTTTTACAAGCTGTGCCCTAGTGATCGGGTATGGCCACATCTCAGTCAATTTGGTTAGCAAATCCAAATTAAATTTAACCGGTTATCCATACTGTCACCGGTTGATACTCCTCACGATTTAGGGCTCTCTTTGAATTGGAATCAGAACGTTAAATATTAGGGGGATTACGGCATCCCCCATGCCTCTTGCGTACCGCTAAATGGTCATTTATTCCTTAGACCTTGTCACCACACTACCTTCGAAGTTAGAATCTACTCAAGCCCCCCAGCTTAAATAATTCGTGTGGTGATTTAGGGGGTTTTGCATTTTTATACTGTTCGAAAAACCCCTCAAAATTTTTGAACCCTATTCAGTATCGGTTTATTTGCCAACCGACAGGCGACAGGTTTTATTTAATTTATAGCGGGCTAAAAAAAACTTGTCGTAACAACAGTGCCCCTGTTCCGGATAGAAGAGTCGAACTTCTATTGCAGCTAACCACAACTGCTCTTACCTGTTAGATGAATCCGAAAACCGTTAACCGAAACAAAAACAGCTCTTACACGTTGGCGATGTCTAGGCTGATGGAATCATACTGGCCTTGAGCATTGCGTTCCCAAAATCTTATATAGGTTTTTGAATTATTGGTATCAATGGACTTCTTAATAAGCTCCATTGCGTCGACCCATAAATGGTGTTTAATGGTCAGTTTAAACAGCGATAATATGCGTTTGGTGTCAAGACGTCCTTTCGTAGTTTTAAATGCGTGGTTAATAAGCTCTGCTACTTCTGTATCGATTCCACCGGAAGATTTCTCTTTCAAGTATTCATTAATCTTCTCCTGTGCTACTTGGATCATGTCGTTAAACTCAATGCGTTCAGCTATTGCTACTTCAATTTTAAGCGACTTGTCAAATGTGTAGATAGTCATGTTGCCTTTGTTCTTATCAGTGAGCTTGTTGTCTTTAAACAAGTCTGAACGCAATTCATCAATATCGCCCATTGCACTGCTTCGCAGTGCAGCTAAGCACTTGTTCAGTTCTTTCGCTAGCTTCATATATTTACGAACTAACTTGTCTTTCTTCTTGTCGATTGCCGGTACAAGGTGCATTGGTATCTCATAGCCTTCGTGGTTAATCATTGTTTTCTTTGGAGTCTTCATTTGAATGCTGTTTTTTGTTTTGTTATGATAAAATAGTTCCTGATTGAAAGTCTGTGTAGAGTGATGCGCGATAATCATTGTTAGAGCCGGATACTTGCTTTGCAGCATCTGTATCTGCTGACTGCTGCATAAGTAAGTTGTTGAGGTTTGCCTGCGCCGTTTCAATTTGACTAGTATAGCCTCTATTATCATCAATGAGTATGTTACGTAGTAGATCGTAACGAGCGTCTTTGTGATTATTCATCCAATCGCTGTTGTCGGATATCTTTTTGTTAAGGTGAGCTATAAGCTCCTGTTGTATTTGAATTTGATTGTTGATGTTTGACATGCGTTTTGATTTTAAATTGGTTAATTTATTAAGCCATTGTTTGCGCTCTATCTCAAGCGCATCAATTAGGTCCATTCGTTTTTTCTCGAACTCATAAACACCGGTGTTTAGTTGAAGCTTCTGTTCGTGTATCAGTTCTTTCAACTGTTCGGTGTAGTTCAGTATCTAAGAAATTGAACCTACTTCATTTGGAGGCATGTGCTGTACATGCATGTTTAAGAATAGATTGATCATATTTTTTCGAAGTAGTTTTGTTCACTACGCCTTAATTGACGCAAAGTGTTATCTTTATTTATCACTAAAGCAAAGCCACTATCTAATATTGAACGGTTGCAGGATTTATACAGTAAATCAAGATTGTGAGCCAATAAGTATCGATTAGTAGCTTCTCGGTAAGAAGGGGTATAAAGCAGCTTATCCATATAATTCACCCATTCGGCATCACGATTATGCCAAGTGTTTAGCCACCAGTTCCAGTAGAATTTAGAGCCTTCTAAATGTTTGCGTCCCCAGTTATCCTTACCGCACTGAAGCTTGAGAAACTCGATACCGGTGTTAAATCGTAAATCAAACAGGTCTGATTCGCTAAGCCCTGTATATTGCTTAATCTTCTGATCATTAGTGGCTGCTGTGTTTATGTTGTACTTTATCATGTGGCTACGTTTAGTTAGTTGTGAATTCAGTATCTCCCGTTTTAATGGCCGAAACTATATTGAAGTTGACAGCTCCACCGGCAGCGGACAACTTGGCCATTGTGATTGCGTTTCGTAAATCACGATAATTGGCCGATTTTTGACGTGTTAAGTATTTAATAGCCTCTTCATCGGTAATGCCGTTAGCCTTGCTAATTTCGGCCACTTCTTGGGGTTTGGTGCTATACATTCGTTGCCAGTAGGCTATTCGGCTTTTTAATTCAGGAAATCCCATTTTACCTTTTGCAGCCATCTTATCGATGTAGCGCTTCATATCATCAGTTCCGGCCATAATCAATCCGCACTGTCCTTGCAGCTCATCGTATATAAGCTGTATAAGCTTCATATTGCCATCGTTCAATTTACCGGCATCATCAAGTATTAATAATGGTACATCCATCCCTGATAGACGGTCTATAATGCCTTGCATTTGGTAGATTAGGGAACCTTCAATACTTATTCCAATTGACTTTTGAATAGCCTTTAAGAATTCTTTACGGCCCATAAGCACGTTGCATAATACATAGAATGTGTTGCTAGCATTCTTATCAGCATAATACTTTAAAGCGGTCGTTTTACCGGCACCAGTGTAACCGGCTATCGCAATAAATCTGCTGTTAATTTGCGTGTCTGCACAAAGAGCATTGATTGTCTTGGCGTTTGTAGTGAAGATTGTTTTCCAGTCATTTTTTGTAATACCGAAAAACGTTGCAAGCTTATTCCACATGGAATCAGAGATCAGTTCATCTCTGTTATTCTTAATGTTGTGTAATGTAGCAGGGTTAATTCCGATTTGAGTAGCTAGTTGATTAGAGCTGATACCAGTATCTAATTTACCTTTAATTGCTTCGAGTACTTTTTCTTTTAGTGTGATGTGTGACATTTTTTGGTTATTTTGATTGTTAATGAATTATTCCATAAGGCCTCCAAGCTCTGATTCATCCGGCTTATATAAATCGCCTCCGGTATCTTCAGGTGTATGGTAGGATTGTTTTGGTTTAGGGTATCTATCGGTTATGTTGTAATGGCGTTTAATTGCCGATTCAGCATCGTTCATTACATCTTTAAACATCTGTTCCCGTGTGATGCCGCCTTTTAAAATCCCTGCCGCTTCAACTAGCTCAAACTGTGCTTCCATTTCTGTGTCGGCTATTTCACGCTGCAGCTTTTGAACAGTTAAGTACTTGTTTAAATTGGTGCGGTCACCTTCTTGGAAGTCAACCAGTGCTTCCGGTATCAGCGTCTTGCGCTGTGCGTATGATACAAATTGACCTTTAAGATTGTAGATGGCTATTGCATCTAAATTGTCTCGGTCGAACTTAACATGAAACTTCTCATTTAAGTGGTTGTGGAAGAAGGTAGCTATTTCGTGAGCTGAACCGGCTTCAGGAGCAATGTACTTTATAGGCTCGCCTTCAACTTCTACTGTTAATCCTTCAAAGGTATATGTGTATTCAAGCTTACGAGCTTTATCATCGTACCCACGCATACGCCATTGCCAAAACAAATCAACTTGTAATTCAAAGGTCAGCTCTCTACGATTCTCGTACTGGTCCTGATAAAGTACATTAGGCGCTAATCGTGTGGAGTTGATGGCTAATTGATCACCTGCAGCAGCGTTCCAAATTTCAATCGATTGGCTGATCATGTACATTGTTTCTGCTTTGTTTGGGAAGCTTTTGTAGTTTTCCTTAATGAAGTCAGGATTTACATGCGTTTCGAGTTTCTTAGCCGTTATATTGCCTCCGGAATGATTGTCATAGTACTTTAGCACACTTCTATTCAAGTGGCCATAAAACGGCTCTATTCGTTTAGCACGGGCATTGCCAACCTTTGTGCTGATGTTGTATATGGATAATCGGTCTAAAAAGTCCTTAGTAGTTGCATTTTTGATACCGGAGCCGTTATCCGTTAATATTTGGTAGGGCAATACTTGATTTACTGTGGCTGCCATTTTAAAGGCATCATATACTGCAGCTCCTGTTTCAGATTCGCTTATTGAGTAGCCGACAAC
>JAHEYX010000025.1:0-4447 GCA_023251415.1 Chitinophagales bacterium | reverse complement strand
TGAATCTAAAACTGTGAAAATATAGAATCGGCCAAGCTTGCCGTTTTCGTAGAAGTATAATTCGAATGGCGTACCATCGGCAATCCATAAGGCATCAGGGTGAGATGCTTGTTTACGATTAACAACCATAAGTACATTATCGTGCAGGTATTTACCACCATAGCGTCTTTTAGCAGCCATGTTTTGAACCCTTGGATCATCAAGTAACTGGCGAACTCTTCTTTCGGTGATTGGCTCCCATCCATTGTCTTTGGCCAATACGCTATATTGAAGGGCTATTTGGGAGATTGTGAATTTACGACGGTCGGCAAGTAATACCGCAAGCGTTGATAGCTGTAGTTCTCCAACCTTGGAACGATTAAAGTTCCCAATGCTTTTACTTATCAAGGCAGATACTCCTTCATTTATAAATGCCTTAGCTTTTACAGATAAATAAACAGGGTTAGTAATTCTGCATAATGGAGAATGTACTTGCAGCTCTTTAATTACTCGATTTAGTAGTTCGGTCTTGCTTTTAAAACCAAATTTACGAGCATCCCTTGGACCGTTAATCGATGCAACTAGTCGCAAATATCCTGCGGCCATTGCATATTGATGACCTTTTGTTTCTCCAAATTGATTTTTAAATGCTGTAAGCTCGCTCAGCTTCATTAAGCTCTTTGCCGTTGTAGGTATAAGTTCTTGAAGATAACTGGCTGAAAGTAGCTGCTTCTTCAATTCTTGCTCGTGCAAGTATTCATGCGGCTCCAGTCCTTTACATAAAACGGATACAACTAAGTTCTTATAGATAGGTCGCAACGTATCATACTTAACAAGTACTTTGCGATTATCTTCAGGGTCAGGTATCGATTGCCATGATTTAGATTGTTCCCTTATACCATCCACAATAGTTGTATATGGAATAGATAAGCTAGTTAGCTCCCTGAACTCAATAAACAATATGTCGTTAACTATTTTCAAGCGGCGTGTTTGTTTTTGCGATTAAGCTTTTTCATTGAAGTGCGACTTTTCTGAAGCATTGCAAATGCCTCTTCAATAGCCGTGTTATGTCTTAATCCTTGTTGCACTTTCCAAACCATACTAAATGAGAATCCGGTAGCCTCTGCAATAGCAGTTACATCTCCCTTCCGGTATGGTAATTTTGTATTTCGGTTTTTTTTCATTTCTTTGTGATAAATAACTGGTACAAAAATATGTTACGATTTATAACAATTGTTATAAATCGTAACATATTTTTATTCACAATGTTAATGTTTATAACAAAGGAAGATATAGCAACTAAGTTAATAGCGTTTAGAGAATCCAAGTCTTTAACACAAGCCGAACTAGCAAAATCATTGCATGTAGGCCGTTCTACTATTGCTCAAATCGAGGCAGGTAATGCAAATATTACAATTAAAATGCTTCAGGAGCTTGTTACGATTTATAA
Organism: Chitinophagales bacterium; assembly: GCA_023251415.1. GTDB lineage: Bacteria > Bacteroidota > Bacteroidia > Chitinophagales > CAIODY01 > JAHEYX01. Next base: position 3,018 of record JAHEYX010000025.1, on the reverse strand, counting down.
CATTGATTTAAATGATTTTTTGACTAATGACGCTATAAATGTTCCTCTCAAATATGAACTTAATAATCATTTAAATACTGTTTCAGAGCCTTCCCCAACCTATTTAACAAGAGAAGATACAATGCAAGTAAGGGTTGTTGAAGAATACGCTTATGCAGGATATACACATGGTTTTAGAGATAAAGAGTTTATAGATCATCTACCTGTTCGAGAAACCAAAAAAAGGGATGGGGGAAATTATTTATTCTTTAAAATAGTAGGAGATAGTATGGATTATGACGGCCGCAAATGCATTAATAGCGGTGATGAGCTATTGACAAAAGAGTTACCTACTTCATTTTGGAAGTATAAATTACACATTCCAAAAGTGTTTATTATAGTGCATAAGGATGGTATATTATGTAAAGAAATTATAGACCATGATGTCGATAAAGGCATTGTTACATGCCATTCCTTTAACCCTAAAATAAAGGATTTCAAATTAAACCTTAAGGATGTATCACAGTTATGGTACATGGTTGAGCATGTCAAGTATTCAGATTAGTCATTTTAAGATATTTACTAGAATTGTAGTAATGCTATATATTTGCAATACATATTCAATCTAACTTATACATGGAATGTATTCATGAAGGGCAATATTTAAAAGCCTATTTAAAAGAAAAAGGAGTTAAGGTTAAAGAATTAGCAGAAAAACTTGGTATTAATAGGCTATCAGTTAATCATGCTTTTAACCAAATGAAAGTAAATAGTTCTTTCAAGAATAGATTAATTGCATCAGGTTTTATTATTCCTAATTTACATAATGACTATCAACCATCTGTTATAACTCCTATTCCAGAAGACCTTAAATTGTTAGTTTCTTTAAAAAACACAAATGACTTGCTTACAAATCTTGTCAATGTTCAGAAAAGTAATTTAAGGGATAAAGACTTGTTAATTGAACAATTACAATGTGAAATAATTAGGTTGAAATCAGCACCTGTAATTAATTAATCTTGAATTGAATAGATTGGTTCATTAGGTGTAGGCGCCGGAACTGTATTCGGCTGTACCACAATGTCTGTTAATTGCACAGGCGTTGTATTACCGGTATAAGTATCATTATCTACCAGTTGAAAGCTGTACTCCTGAATAGTATCTATAAGGTTTTGAAAGCTCAAATCCGGTTCAATACTTATCCGATCGAATGATAACAACATATAATCTTCGAATGCTTTATTCTGCATTATCCTTTGTAAAGCCTGTGTTTTGCCGTATATCTCATTCATCACTGCAATGCTCTCTGTATGATTACCGGTAGCTCCATTGGCGTATATACTCTGATAGGTATCCTTGTATATATCCTGTACGAGATGCAAACGCACAGTGCCATCAATGAACTGGCTGCCATTGGAGCGATTGCTAGCATTCATGGGAGTGAATTCGATAAACAACGCCGGGCGTTCAAATGGTAATGAGTTTTCAAAAAAGGTTAGCTGATCATTCCAAATGTCGTAGAATTTAATTCCAAGGTTGGCGTTGATCACATGGTTAACGATATCGCTATACAGTTGTGCGAATAAGGGATTCATTATTCTATAATGTTTTTGAGTTCACGAGATAAGATTAAATTGAGGCGTTTGTTTAAAAACGCACTATTGCCCATAAATTGGCGTTTATCGAGCTTAATCTTCATGTGTCGGCTATGTGCTTTAACTTGTGTTGTTTCGCCTAAATGCTGCCGTTTAATTGATGTTTTACGAGTCTTTAAGGAAGATCGTTGATACTTTGATTTAACCCGGCGAGCAAATGACTTCACCTGTACTGTCTTATCAATTGTAATTCCTTCATTGTGTGCCTTGGCATAAGGTACATCAGTTCCAACAGTAACCATGTTTATTGACTTTGATACAATTCGAATAGACCGTTTAAGCCTTCCGGTATCAATCAGAATGCCCCTTCCACGGTTACGCTTGGCCATACGCTTTCGTGGTTTCCATTTCTCGACTCCGGATTCATTTATGAATCCTTGCCGTGTAAAACTGTAAGCGAAAAAATTAACTGCTTCAGTTCCTACGATAGTGGTTATGCGGCTTTTAAATGCGTTAAATTCACGCATTATTTGCTCAATGTGTTTCCCGTTCTGTTGTATCATGTCGTTTAATTTACGGCAAGCTCAGTGTCTCTGATGGCCGCTGTTAATATTTCTTCCAAAGCCTTCTTAATGTCTTGTGTTCCTTCTTTTACGCTAGTCGTAACAAGCGTCTCAATTCCAATTTGCTTGGCAATATTGATAGTGATGTTTTTCACTTGAGAACCACCACCGGCCACTTGACTTAATTCACCTGACTTGCTATTGCTACCGGATAATAGTTTTTCCATGTTCACATTGGTAAACTTGCTTTCCGGTATCAATGACTTATCTGCAGTAGCTGTACCAGTGCCTTTAACCTTTTGCAATATGTTGGCCCCAAACATATTGCCTGAACCACTATCCACGGTCATCTTGATTGGTAGGCCTACGAGCTTACGTAAGTATTCAATGCCTCCAAACACCTTGTCAAATAGTTCTGTGGCCTTTTCAATGATATAGCCAATCCATTGCCATATCATCATTGGATACTTAACAAGCAGTTTAAATGCTTCTTCAGCACCTTTAATCGCCAATCTAAATGCTACTGAATGGGCGTTTAAGTGACTAAAGTAATTTGTGGCTGCATGAATTTTATCGCTGATATAGGTCATTGCTGCTATCACTGAAGGTAATAGCTGTTCACCAAGCATAACCATACCTGCGTTGATTTGGCCATGTATTATTGCAGACATTTGTTCTAAGCTGTAGTTACCGTTCTTAATGATTTCAGCGTAGTTAAAATGGTCCTTAGCTTTCTCAAATTCACCGAACGTACGCAGTAGCTCATCACCATTGGACTTGGCCTGTTGCAATAATACCTTGATACCTTCATTACCTCCAACGGCTTTGATAACAGCTCCGAACTGCTGATCATTCAGTTGTTTCATTACCGGCACCATATT
>JAHEYX010000298.1 GCA_023251415.1 Chitinophagales bacterium | reverse complement strand
ACGCCTCTAAGTTCTCGCCTTCATTCATTGGAAATCCCTTTACATCGCTGCCTTTAGCTAAGCTCACGATATAATCCCAGGAACACTCTGGAACGAATTTATCATTGCCATAATGGTGGTGATTACCGTTGCTGAACCAAAAACGTCCGCAATAATCATGAAACTGCGTCCAGTCTGCACTGTTTTTATCACCGTTGTATGTACCGTAAATGTTTTCTAAGGTCTTACGCAATAAAATGCCGTTCTTGTCTTTTTGATCGTAAATCATATCACGACCGCTTAAGGCTGCTTCGTATAAATAATAAGCCAAGGTTTTTTGTTGAAGACTTAATTCATTAAAACCCGGAATTTCATAACGTAACAATTGTAAATCAGCAAACGCATCGGCAGCTACTTCGAAATTAGCCGTTGAATCGGTTGTTGAATTAGCTGTGTCAGCTTTTTTAGGGTTGCAACTTTGCATGGCCATAATGGCGAAAGGGATTAGAAATGGAATGATTTTTTTAAACATAAATACTGTTTTAGGGCAACGAAAGTACATCAAACCAAACGTATTTCAAAAGAAAAAGGCTTTTATGAATGAACATAAAAGCCTTTTTAATGAATTGCTTAAGTATTATTTAATTTTAGAAGTACTCGGGTTTCTTAAATTACTCATTTGTATAATGTCTGCCCGAACTCGCCCTACCGAAACCTCTGATTCTATGCGTATTGGAACGCGATTACCGTCATCCGTTACCCAAATCGTCATTCCTTCACCGCCTTTAAACAAACTACCTTTAATTAAATAAGGCGAAAACTTAATACAGTTGTACGTTCCTGATTTTACCGTAATCTTTTCACGACCAATATAACGAATATAAATTGGCCAAATTTCATCGTCGATAAAGATATTAAACGGTACTTTTTGACCGGGTTGGAACTTGGAATAATCGACATTTCGAACACTGAACACCGCACTCATAATGTCTTGTATGCCCGGCGGCACTTTGTAAACGCCTTTGGTTGAAATAGCAATATGCTTGTCTTGCTTAAACGTAACATTATGATACAATCGGTAATTGCCTTCCTGTACATTACGCAAAAACTTGATTGGCAACATCAACGAAGTATCGACATAGCTTTCATACAAATCGCGTACTTTAAAAAACCAATCGTAACTGTGGTAAGTAGAACCTGTTCCTTTGAAGTGCCAACACGTATGATTGTTGTAATCTTCTATATTAGCATCAAAACCAACTTCGCCGGCAGGTATATATACAATACTGGCGGTGTAATACACTTTATAACGCAACACTTCTCCGGATTTAAAAGCCCGATTCACCAATTTCGCCAATAATAAGGTGTCGCTGGCAGAACTTAAAAGTGGCAAAGCCAAAACAAAGAACAAACTTAAACTGAATGGGATTAGTTTTTTGCTGTTAGTTTTCATTTTCGTAAATGTTTTTTTGTAACATGAATACCGCTCCAATTATTGCAGGAATAATTAAATTGATGATCCACAAACTTAAACTAGCATATACTATGCCTAAACTATTGGATTTGCTGGTGAGGTAACATAAAAAGAAAACCGATACTTGTCCGCGCACACCAATTTCAGTTAAGGTGAAACTGGGTATTAGGGTTTGAACAAAAAAGATTAAACTGATCATCACCATTCCGGCAAAAAATGAAATTGAAATATGAAACACATACAACAAAATATAAAACTGCATAGCGAAAACGAAAAAGCGAAAGAAGGAAAGACCCAGCAATTTCAATAAATCCAAATACCCATACGCAGTAAGGATGTTGAGGTACTTCTTAAACTTTCTTACATATTTAATGCGCAATAAAACCCGTTCAATCAAATTGACGTTAAAGTAAATTATCAAAACGGTGATGGCTAAACCGATAGTGGAGAAGATCACTATGGTTTCAATTAATAAACCCATGTGTGCTTGTATCCATGGTACTTTTGCAAAAAACAACAAGTAAATACAAAAACTGCCTAATCCGGTAAGTAGGGTAGTGATAATCTGTCCGAAGCTGCCAATTAAGGTTACTACAATACCTTTAATACGGTAATTGTTTTTCAAAAACATTATCCTTCCACCAAATTCACCGATACGATTCGGGGTAAACGTACCTAAAGTTACTCCACTCAACACCCCTTTAAATGCTTGCCAAAACGATATTTGTTGCAATTTGCCGATTAAAAGCTTCCATTTCAAGGTTTCTATACTCCAATTCAACACCATCATCAAAAGCACTAACAATAATAATAATAGAAACTGTAGGCTCCAATAATCGGCTATTTTGGTAAATAAATCACTGAAATGTTTGCTTTTGAACTGATTGTAAATAGCATAACAAAACAATACAGTTATGATTGACTTAATCGACCAAGCAAAAATCTTATTTTTTGTAACGCGAATCAATGGAGCTTATTTAGTGTTGGTAAAAATAGAAATTAAATCCGGTTGCAAGTACTCTGGCAAATTATAGCTTTGCACATCAATTTGTATGAAACAAACCATTATTGGCATCGACCCCGGCACTAATATTCTTGGCTTTGGTGTGATCACTCAAGATAAAAACCTCTTGCAAATTAAAGATGTAGGCATCTTGCACATGGTTAAAGAAGAAGATCCGCATTTAAAACTCAAAGCCATTTATGATTTTGTAAGTGGTTTAATTAAAAAGCACCGGCCCGATGCACTGGCCATCGAAGCACCCTTTTTTGGGAAGAATGTACAAAGTATGCTAAAGCTGGGCCGTGCCCAAGGAGTAGCGATTGCAGCAGCCATGTCGCAAGAAATTACGGTTACAGAATATTCTCCCAAAAAAATAAAACAAAGTATTACCGGAAATGGTAATGCCAGTAAAGAACAAGTGAGTGCCATGATTTGCCGTATGTTGAAACTAAACGAACCTCCGGCTTTCTTTGATGAAACCGATGCCCTTGCCGCTGCCATTTGTCATTCTTTGCAATACCGCTTCACACCGGAAAGCACTTCCAAAACTACCAAATCGCCTAAGAAAGCAGTAAGTGGCTGGGCTGCTTTTGTAAAAGAAAATCCGAAGAAGGTGGTAAAGAAATAAGGCTTAGTGCGCTTTAAAATACGGCGCCAATTTAGCGCGCAATACTTCGGGCATCATGGTCTTTTGACGAGTAGCTGCATCCACAAATACTAAAGTGGTGACACCGGCATTCAATAATTTACCTTCTTCATTAAATAGTTCGGTATGAAACTGCGCCTTGGTATCGGGCAATTGCCGTAATGAAGTGACTACCTTTAATAACTCGTCGTAATAAGCCGGTCGTAAATATTTAATTTCTAAACCGGCTACCGGCATAATGATACCGGTTGCTTCGAGTTCTTTATAAGTAAATCCTAAATCGCGAATGGCTTCTGTACGGCCACTTTCATAATAGGCGGCATAATTACCATAATAAACATAACCCATCTGGTCGGTTTCGGCATAACGTACACGAATGTAAATGGTATGTGAATACATATTCTTTTTGTTGTGAGTGACAAACATACTTTATATTTACTGTTCAGTAAAATAATCTTAACGCTATTATCCAGCTTGCATGAAAAAGAAAAGTGCCTTGCTTTTACCGCAGATACGTTTTTCCAAAAAAAAGAAATCTACTGTTATTCCGGCTCCCATCGAACATTCAGCGAATTCAACTGAATCGCAAATTACGGTGCATGATTTTAATGCCGAAAAAATGGTCATTCATCACCAATTCAACGCTAGCCAATGCAAACAGTTTAATCAGGATGATACCACCACCTGGATCAATGTTGATGTCATCAATCGTAACACAGTAGAGCAATTGGCACAGCATTACAACATTCACTTTTTAATGGTGGATGCCATTTTAAGCACCGGGCAACGTGCTAAAATGGAAGAAATTAGCGATATGATTTTTGTGGTGATGAACATGTTGTTTTATAATGCCAATCAACACAGCATTGAGCACGAGCAAATCAGTTTTGTATTGTGTAAGAATACCTTAATCAGTTTTCAAGAAGAATCGGACCGGGATGTGTTTGATTTGCTGCGCGAAAAAATGAAGCTTGCCGATTCGCGTCTCCGTACTCGCAAATCCGATTACCTGCTGTATTCCATGATGGATTTAATTATTGATAATTACTTTGTGGTATTACAAAAATTAGGCGATCAAATTGAGTTATTGGAAGA
>JAHEYX010000297.1 GCA_023251415.1 Chitinophagales bacterium | reverse complement strand
TTTGAATAATAACATTTAAGAAATAATCTTGAAAGTTCTTTGCTATACGACTCATCATGGCTACAGTAATCGAACACAACAAAAGGAAAATTACGCCAGATGATTTAAAACTAAACGCATAGAAATAGCGATCTAATTTATAAGCTAAATCTTGATTGGTAAAATCATGCAAATGGTTTTTGTAATCAGCTGCAAGATTGATTAAGCGCCCAAATATAATCGGATCACAAAGCGAAAAGCCCGTATTAATGGCGGCTAAAAGTAAAGTAAGTACAACTAACCATTTATATGGTTTCAGGTAGTGGATTAATATTTTCATAGTAAAAAGTAGGGTGCAAAGATAAAACGATTCAAGTGGGTTAGTACTAGAAGTACAGATTTATTAATAAACTACATCGCAAACAAAAAAAATGCAGTATTTGTTCAGTGCTAAAAAAGGGGAGTAAGCAAAGTTTGGTTTTTCCGTTTCAGGTAGTAATTAATGAGAATCAGTGTAAAGGCGGCAGATTCAGTACCTATAATCATTCCAACGAAGACATCCCGGTAAAAGTGCTGACACAGGTACATTCTGGAGAAGCCAACACCTATTGCCAATGCAAGTACAGCCAGTTGAATAAGGTGATTTCTTGAAAGTCCTGTTACTAGCAATGCCAAAGCAAATGCGCTAATGGTATGACCGGATGGGAAACTTTGCCATTGGAGCACATGTACGCTTTCCGGAACTTGAATTGGAACATGAATTATTGCGAAATAGTTGGCCGGACGAGGAACAGTACCAAACCTATATTTCAATAGTTGCGCTATGCCACTGCTAACTGCGAAGCTTAATAATCCTGCAAAAGCCCATTTTTTGCTTTTAACTAGCAACAACAATAGCATGAGCAGGAAGAACCAGCCTTCCCCTAAATTGGTATATAAATTCATAAAAGTAACACCGGCCGGGACAAGCCATTTATTTACTATTAAAAAAATACCGGGCGAAGTTTTCGTTAACCAAAGCAATGCTCCTACAATAACGACTATCCAATAGGAATAGCTGTAAAAGCGGTAATGACGATTTATTATGGATAAAAAAATACTCATAAGGCAACAGCAAATTAAGTATGGTATCGCCCTTTAAATAATTGCCTAAAAAACCGTTGATACGCTTCAATGCTTAAAATGGCAGAATCATTTTTAGCAATTCGAATTAGCCAAAGTGCTATAGGGGACATTACAATAAGGGGTAACCAAATTCCCAACCACACCGGAACAATCAAGCCCTCAGCCAATTTTAGCCCGCCTAAATTTAATACGTGAAACACTACAAAAAACAACACCGCCGCTACTAAAGGCATTCCTAATCCGCCTTTCCGAATGATTGCTCCCAATGGAGCGCCGATGAGCAATAATATAATACACGCTAGTGATAAAGTGAATTTTCGATGCCATTCACTATTTACCTTGGCTATATTTAGGGTGATGTATTCCCGGTCTTTTACGGCATTGGATACATACGATAACACATCTCTTGTGACAGGAAGTGCTCTGCTTTTGATAATGGTATGAAAACGCTTGGGTTGAGTAGCTAAAAAGGTAGTAGGCAAACCGCTCATGATAGGTGCCGGGGCTAAAGAATCGGGTAAATAGTTGGATTGAAAGAAATGAGAAACCGTTTTGTACAAAGCTCCGGAACGAGCCTCCCGATCAAGATATAATGTATCTACACAGCCATTTAATTGTTGAATATTCATCATGCCGTACTGATCTTTAAATAAGCTTTCATTTGTACGCTCAAGTTGAAATGCCGCTAAATCAAAGTACTTTTTGTATTCGCCGAATGAAGTACGGATAAATTCAGCTTGTCGCTCTTCATTTTTTGGAGGCAGGTCTTCATAATGATGTCCATTTAACAAACGCACCACTAAATAGCGTTTGTCGCCTGTCATGAACATTTCTCCGTCTTTAGCGGTTATTAAGTTGACATTACCTCGTCCACTACTTTGATCATAAATCATGATATCGTGAATACCGGTACCATTCAAATCTTTATGTCCTATGCGAATACTATAACCATCAATACCGGTGTAAAACACCCCTTCTTTAATGTTTAATGCAGGCCTGGACGAGCGGATATCATAAAGTAGTGTACCTGCTTTTAAGTTTGCCACAGGAATCATATAATTCGAGAAGATAAACGCTAAACCGGAAACCAATAATCCAACCACAATCATTGCTCGCATAAATCGAAACAAGGATATACCCGAAGCTTTAAATGCAACTAATTCAAAATGCTCTCCTAATGCACCCATTGTCATGATACTAGCCAGCAAACAAGCTAGGGGCAAGGCTATTGGAACCAAACTGGCAGAGGTATAAAACAATAATTTGGCGATGATGGTAAACTCTAAATCTTTTCCGGCAATATCATCAATGTATTTCCAAACGAATTGCATCAGCAATACAAAGAGTGCAATAAAAAAGGTGGCGACAAAAGGCGGCAAAAAAGCCTGTAAAATCAGCCGATCTATTTTTTTCATCAGGCCAAAAATAAGCATATCAACTTAAATGATGCTGATTTAATTGCTAATGAAAAAAAAAGGCGATATACGTTTAACGCATATCGCCTTTCAATTCAGTAAAAAGCAGTTATTTTTTTAACGTAAGCATGCTTTTAGGATAATTATTAACCGGTTGATTCTTTTTAGCAGCGGCTTTTTTACCGGCTAAAGATTGATTCAAAGCAGCTTCATAAGCAATAGGTTTAGGTTGTAAGTAATGTGCTTTTGAACGCGTATCACCAGCACCCCAAGTAAGATCGGCACCGAAGCGATGATCTTGATAATTCAAGCGTTTACAAGTAATGCGGAAACTGAATGAAATAGTAGAAGTACCACCATTTAATTCTTTTACCTTAAACGAAGTTGTTCCGGGTTCAACATAAAGGCCTTTACAATCGCCTTCAGGAGTAACAGCAACAATCATCGGGTGAGTAGGATCTATTTGAACAGTTTCTAAAAATAGTTGATCCAATTGAATAGTCACTTCACCATTAACTAATGTAGCATGGCCAAAATCTTCGAACCAAACTTCCGGACTTTCAACACTATAAACCAATTGATTACCTTGTGAAGTAGGCACTGATGCATTTTTTGCACCTGTACAAGTTAAATCACCATCAGCATAAACCGCATAGCCACCAAAACTGTTATCACATGAACCCCAAACACCATAATCGGTAGTCGATGATGTAGGTATTTGACCATTGTAACCGATACCGGCAACACCAATACCGTAAGAGTTGAAGTTATACTCACCTCTTACACCTGTGTTTAAACCACCTGTAGCTCTCACATTAAATCCATACACCCCGGCACTAGTATCAACAGAACCACCATAAACACCAAGCGCACCATAGCTGGCTTGTAAGCCTGTTCCTAAATAGGTACTAGAAGAAGCGGCGCCATTGCCTGAACCAGTTGTTTGAAAAGCGCCACCATTACCGGTTCCGCCACCTTCATATAAACCAACAAGACCATGTCCAACGTTACCGTTAGCATAATAATAACCCCCGTGCCAAACGTTCGAAAAACCAACGATAGCTGCACTGGTATTGGTACCTGTTGTAGTGCCAAAAAACGCATGTGTACCGCCTGAAGTTGCTGTACTGTACATTAATGGATCAGTAATAGTTTGAGAGCCTAAAGAGATTGTACCTCTGTAATGTAAATAGTTGTTACCACTGCTTCCGGTGGTGTTAAGTCCATAAGAACCTATCGTTGAACTGGTGTAATTGATTTTAACACCTCCGAGTAATGAACCTGGAGTAACATTCAATTTATCTGTTGCACTTGCTGCTCCTCCAACACCTACATTGCCGGTATTATTATTAAAAATATCGTTACCACTGGCTGTCCAATTTGAGTTTATTACATTACTACCTGTAATGGTAATTCCGGTTCCACCCGTATATGAACCACCGCCACCTGAAGGTAATGTTACGCTATTTCCGGAAGGACTAATACTCAATGTGTTTCCTACAATGGAAAGTGTTTGTAATTCATTTGTATTACTTAAATCACCGGTATTACTAATAACGTTTCCAGCTATTGAAATACCAGTTCCTGCAGAATAGGTTGAACCGGTAGTTGGTGTAGCAGGCGCCCATGCAGAACCATTCCAAGTTAATACTTGACCTGATGAAGGACTTGTTGCAGACACC
>JAHEYX010000296.1 GCA_023251415.1 Chitinophagales bacterium | reverse complement strand
TAACGTGTTTTTTAAAAGGTTTAAAGGGCTCATTTTGTTGAAATGGTTTAATTGGTTACAAATTATTTTCTTAACAAAGCAGTGGCTTCATCATGCTCAAACAGTGAAGAGCATAATAGACTTAATAGCTCTGAAACAAGCCGGTGTAGGGTGTTGGCAAGGTGGTAGTCAATTCATGCTGTGATATACAGACGAATTAGAAGTTAATGACAGTACAAAAGTAGCTTGCCTATATTTTAATTCAACAGTTACTTAGTAAGTTGCAATGAATCGTTTTTAGGTTGTTGATTTTATGAGTGCTGTAAAAAATGAGTAGTTTTAAATTACATTTACAATTCAATAAAAGCAGCTGCGTATGAAACATGCCTATCCTTTTCAAACCATCCATTGGGATTTAATTTCAGCCACAACACATCCGGGTGAAAATGGAACAGCAGTATGGAAAACACACGCTTTGCCGGGTTTGCGTATTCGAATGGTTGAATACACCGCTGGTTATTTAGCCGACCATTGGTGCAGCAAAGGTCATATTGTTCAGGTATTGGAAGGGGCGTTTTTCAGTGAAATGCAGGATGGTCAAATGCATCTGCTCACCAAAGGAATGACCTATGTGGTGTCGGATGAACTAAGTAAACATCGTTCACAAACCGAAACAGGAGTGAAGTTGCTGATTATTGACGGTGATTTTTTAAATCCAACAAGCGACTAAGCCATACTTTAAGTTTTGGAAATTCGATAAAAAGAATTAATTTTATCCAACTCAATACATTTATGAAACGGTTCATATTGTTCAGTTTGGTGATTATCTTCGCAAGTATAGCTGCTTGTAAAAAAGAGTATGTCACCGGAACCATACCCCCGGCTCCGTTTAATCCATTTGATACCATAACTTATCCGGCGCAATTGGTGCCCGAAGTGCCTATTGATTCGAATACATTTGTAGGTATTCATAAATATATTTTTACAACGCGTTGTGCAATTCCGGGATGTCACGATGGTGCATTTGAGCCCGATTTTCGTACAGTTCAATCAGCCTACAATACCTTAGTGTATCAACCGGTTAAGAAAAATAATACAGCCGGCACTTTTGTATATCGTGTGGTACCCGGTAATGTGAGTCAATCTTGGCTTCATGAGCGCATCACCACCACAGATGGAGTTTTGGGTAGAATGCCTTTATATGATAACATGTTATCGATACGTGAAATCAATCGTATCTCCAATTGGATTCAACAAGGTGCGCCTGATATATTCGGTAATAGTGTAGGTATTCCAAACGCCAATCCACAAAGCTATGGGTTGGTTGCCAATATTAATGTTTCCGGAAACGATATTAAAGTGGACACCATTCGCAATGGTAATCCGTTCTTTCCGTTTTTAGTGCCAAACAACTCCAATTTAACCATTTGGTTTGGTTTGTATGATGATGTACAAACACCATTACAATTTACGTACAATAAAATTAAATTCTCAACCGATCCGCTGAATTTCAGTAATGCTGTCGAATTATCCTTGGTGCAACATGCTGTGCCTTCTTTCTTTAATAATTTATTTGGCAACAATAAACCTTATTTTTACAGCTATTCAGTAAATACTGCTACTTTACCCAACAATCAAATTGTGTATTTTAGAATATACGTTCAAGACAGCGATCACGCACAACCAATCGAAATACCAAGCGGAGGAACACAGTTTTATATACAATCTTATTATTCGTTAATTGTTTCACCTTAACATGATAAATCGCACACTAATAAGTTTATTGATACTGTTTACGGTGTTTTCGTGCAAGAAAAAGCCGGTTGAAAACATCAATCCTCCAATTGCCAAAGAACCGGTTATTACTTTAGAAAGTGTTACCCCCACTACTGTGCATCAGTTTACCGATTCCATTGTTTTTAATGTTAAATTTATTGATGGAGATGGTGATTTAGGCGATTTTAGTGCCGACTCCTTATCCTTGGCTTTAATTGATAATCGCAGTGCTGCTTTAGAAGAGCGCTTTCATATTGCTCCTGCAGCTCCGGTAAATGTTACAGTGGCAGTTCAAGGCGTTTATCATATCGTGTTGGATCATACTATTTTCCTCAATAGTGCATCTACCTCTGAAAGTACAACATTTACGGTACATTTGAAAGATAGAGCCGGACATTGGAGCAATGTAGTAAACTCAGGCACCATCACCATATTACCTTAATCGACTTATCTTAAACTGCATTAGCACTAGTCTTGCAGGGAAGCAGTATGGTAAAAATAGTATATTCATGTTCTTTCGAGTTAACACTTATTTTACCTTGGTGTTGTTGTACAATTATTTCGTGCGCTATAGATAAACTTAAGCCAGTACCTTCACCGGTAGCTTTTGTGCTGAAGAATGGCGAAAATAGTTTTTCTTGTAAAGCATCAGGTATTCCAATTCCATTATCGGCTAAAGTGATTTTAAATTGGTTATGACTAAAATCTACCTGCACATGAAATTCTGCCTGATATCCAGCAATGCCGGAAGCAGCCTTTTTATTCATAGCATAAAGCGCATTATCAGTCATGGCTAAAAGCACGCGACCTAAATCGTGTTTATATACAACGGCTTGCGGCATATCCGGTTTCATGCTATAACGTAATGCAAATGGATGTTCAGGATATTTCGATTTGCCGTTATTCCAGGCTAATTGCACATATTCACGAACTACTTCATCCAAAGCACAAGCTTCCAAAACGCTTTCTTTTTCAGAAGAATGCTGCAACATATTACGAACAATGCCCTCAGCTCGCTTTCCATGTTGCGTAATGAGCTTCATGTTATCGCTTAATAATTTCAATAACTCAGCAGTAGTGGCATTTTCAGGTTCACTTAACTTAATTTTTAGCAGTTCTTCTTTAAGCTCTTCAAGCAATTCAGTCGATACACTACTGAAATTATTAACGAAATTAAGCGGGTTCTGAATTTCATGGGCAATACCTGAAGTTAATTGACCTAAAGAAGCTAATTTTTCTTTTACAATTAATTGTTGTTGTGTGGCTTTTAATTCAATTAAAGTAGCCTCAAGTTTTTTATTGATACGATTCGAACGTTTGAGCGATCGATAAATAAAAAATGCAAACACCAAAATGATTACCAACAGAAAGGCTAATAAGTAACTACCACGGGCCACAGCATTTAATTTGGCTTTTTCTAATACTTGAATTTGTTGCAAGAACTTGATGGAGTCGGCATCTTTGCGCGCTTGCAATCGCTCTTTCTCCAAAAGCTCTATCGAACGTCGTAAGGTATCGTTGCTTTTTTCTAACAAAACTTTTGCTTGAGCAATGGCCGCATCCGATTTGCTTTTGCTTCTTTTCAAATGTTCTATTTCATCCATTTGATTTTGAATAGCCATCTTTTGCAAAGCTACTTCTTGCTCACGTTGCTTCATTTTGTCTAATGGGCTTACGTGACTTTTAATACCTTGCTGTATTTGTTTGTTCAGTAGCTCATTGTCTTCAGCACCCGTCTTGGGTTGTGCATGCAATAGGGTTGTAGCGCCTATAAGCAGTACCGAACATACAACGATATATTTATACGAACACTTCATTTCATCAAATCTTAACGAGCTAATTGAATTTAGGACTTTAAATAATAGGTATGGTTTAAACAAAACGTAAGAATACTTGCATCAAATAAACATAATTTTTTGTTGTTTCAAAAAAAGTAGGATGATTTTCTTAATTGTTAGGTGCGCTTAAAATAAAAAGACCGTTTACGATTTATTGTAAACGGTCTTTAAAGTTATAATTATTCCGCTATTATCCGGCAAAGGCATTTATAATCCAATACAATAGGGCACCTAGTATACCACTAACCGGTATAGTTAATACCCATGCCCACAGTAAGTTAATCGTTACACCCCAATGAACGGCAGATACACGACGTGTTAAACCAACCCCAACAATCGAACCGGTAATGGTATGGGTTGTACTTACCGGAATACCTAAAATTTGAGTTAAGTAAAGGGTAATGGCACCGGCAGTTTCGGCAGCCACACCTTCAAAAGGCGTAACTTTAGTAATCTTAGTACCCATGGTTTTAATAATCTTCCAGCCTCCTGACAAAGTACCTAAGCCTATTGCAACAAAACAAGCAATTTGAACCCATTCCGGAATTCCTGTAATATCTTTTTTAGGTTTTAACGTTTCTACTTTAACTATTTTAGCTTGAGGTGCAGCAAAAC
>JAHEYX010000295.1 GCA_023251415.1 Chitinophagales bacterium | reverse complement strand
AGTGGCATCACCACTAACAATGGCATGTGCTGCAGCAGAGGTTACCACTCGAATGGTGTCGTGTTCTACACATCCGTATTGATTGGTGGCAGCTACTGCATAAGTAGTAGTTGCTGTAACACTAGGGACAACGGGGTTTTGAACATTGGCATTTACAAATGCACCTGCCGGGGTCCAGGTGTAATTCGTTCCACCGCTTGTAGCATGTAAAGTGATGGCTGCTCCTGTACACACTACTGTATCTTTACCGGCGTAGATTAAACTGGGAATGTTATCATATACCATTTGCAACCCATTAAGTGTTGTTCCTGCACTTCCATTCTGTGCTCCTGCATTGGAGTTGTTGCATGAGGAGGCTGCATTGATAAACACCCCTGCAATACCGCCTGCCAGATTGGGTGTTATTGCTGCCGGTAGTGCTCCTAAGCCGCTGTACCAAATAAGTCCGCCGCCGCCGCCGCCGCCGGGTCCATGACAATTGGGGTTATTGTTATTAACCGTGCCCCCGTCGCCACCTTTTACATTTACATCAACATTGGATGTATAACTGTTCACCTCAAGTAAAATGGTTCCACCACCGCCACCGCCGCCAGCACCATCAAGCCCAGCTATAAGCGTTTGGTCCTCGCCATTGGCTCTGATTTTATAACCATTACCACTTAAGGTATTCGCTTTAATAAAAATGATGCCACCCCCTGCTTTTCCATCCGTAGCTTGTATGCTATTATCTTGATGACCTGCACCACCGCCGCCGCCCATAAACACTTTATTATTGGCATTTGAATATGCTAATGCTTTACCGCCTTGCCCACCTTGTACTCCTCCTGGGCATGCTGACATTTGGTCGCCGCCATTTCCTCCAATCGAGGCATTACCTCCACCGGCTCCGCCCGAATTAATTTGATTACCTCCTCCACCACCATTTGCTTGGGCTCCTCTGGCATATTCACTATTGGTAATATAAGCTGCAATACCTTCTCCTTTTTGTGCACCATTGCCGGTTGTAGCATCGGTAAAATAATCGGTAAAGCCACAATTGCTGAAATTATATGGAACTAGTGTAGTATTAGTTGCCCCTCCTCGAAAACCAATCGCATTTGCATTGATATCACTGGTTAAAGACAGCGTTCCATTTACTTCCATAGCAATAATGCCCCCAGTCGAGCCATTCCATGGTTGACCAACCACATCATTAAAAACGGTTGCATTTTGATAAACCGGAACTTTCACCAATTGCACTTTATTTGACACATCATAAGTGCGTGTAATAGCATACTTTAAATAAATAAAATTGCCAGAAACCGATTGAATAGTGTTAAACTCATAGTTTCCACATTCATTATAAAATAAAACGGTTCCAAAAAGTGAAGTGTTTAAATTAACGATTGATGCGCCTTGCATTTGAATCAGCAAAACCCGATCGCCGGCAACAAAGTTTACCGTATTTTGTACTTGCAATCGCTTTTGACACATTTTAACCGAATCAACTGCAGTGTAGAAGTTAATTATACCGGAAATAAAACTGGTTTGGGCATGCGATTGTAAAGCCCAATAAAAAAGTAATCCCGTAAATAAAATTTTAAGGCGTAACATTAAGGTAACATAGTTTGCCGAAAGTTAGCAACTAATTTTGCTTTCACCAAATGAAAGTTAAGAATCGATCTTCAGAGGCTTAAATTGTTCGAACGACTGGTTACACGTTTTGCAAAAGTGTATTGCTCTACAAAGGGTATAACCAAAAGGCATTTGCAAAAAGGTTTGTGTGCCGTTACAAACCGGACAAGCAATTCCTAATAACATTTCGCGGGTTACTTCTGCTGTTACAAAGGGTGGAGGCGTTATTCTGGCTTCCTTTAGTCGTTGTTTACCAAATTCGCTTATCCTATTCGTGTCCCAATGAATTGTTGTATCGATGAGCACATCATTAGTAGATGCCGGAAATGAGGCATTGAGTGCATCCAAAATTAATTTTTTAATATAACCTGATGCCGGACAGGCCGCATAGGTTGGTATCATTGAAACTGTAATTGTTTTATCATCCCATTTAACTGCTGTTATCATACCTAAATCAATTACCGAAAGCATTGGGATTTCCGGATCAAATACGTTCTTTAAGGTTTCATTTATTTCGTTTTCTCTACTCTTCATACCAAACAAATTTTATCGACGACAGGCAAACAATCATTCGTTGCGGTTACCACTCTGCATTAGGATCGAGTGCAATAACTTCGCGCATTTCAGCAAGTAACGGAGCCAAGTGTTCTGAAGGGTAGCCATTTCTACCACCAAATACCGGCTCGATGGTGTTTAAGTCCGGGAGGGTTAATCCGGCTTCATTAATTAAGGCGGTTATTCGTTGTATCCACTTCTTTTTCAATGCTTCTTCTCCTTCAAAAACACCGGCATTGATTATTTCTTGTTCCCCTTCATAGGTTTCAAAAAGTCCTAAAGCAAATGGTAAGGTATAATTCAATGCCGCTTGCATTCGCGCTTTACTTTCAACACTACCATTAGCTAATTGAAACAAAAAAGTTTCGGCATGCATGGTATGGAATTTTAATTCTCCTTTAATCTTTTTTGCTAAGTGGGATAATGGCTCAAACGATGAACTTAAGAGCATTTCGTAGCGCAAGTATTCAGCATGATCGAATAAAAAATGACGAATGAGCGAGAAGTCGTAACCTTCATTTGGCAAAGCGGCTAAATGTGCCACTTTAAAATCGCTCACCGGACGTTGAAAAGCAAGCCATTCGGCATAGTTTTGTTGGTCGTTAGGTGCCGGAATTAATTTATACAGCTCCCAAGCATGCCCGATTTTATCTTGTGCCATGGAAGCAAAGGCAATGTCTTCTTCCATAAAAGGACCAAAGCCGGTCCATTCGCTATTTCGATGACCAACGATAAAACTGTCATCAGCTGTTTTTAGAATAAAATTAGTAAGCCCTAGGTTCATATAGTGGTGTTTTTCTTTTTGTAGGCATTGATTTTATCACGTACCTTAAAGCCATAGGCTTCGCGGTATTCTTTATCGATGGCGGTTTCAAAAATATCGGCATCCTCATAAGTAAAGCTGGCTATATCAGCTGATCGTACCACCCACATGTTTACACAATGTTGTCGACGGCCGTATTGTTCTTTGGCGAAAAGTAAAGCTTGTGCTGCATTAGCTGCTCGTACACTACCGACATGAATGTGATGGTCGCCTCTCTTTTTTTGATGGAAAACTTCAAATGGTTGCCAACTTTCACCTAATTGCAATTCGGTTGCGGTTTCAATCGGCTCAATGCGATTAACGCGCGGGTCAAATGATTTCATGTAGTGGATGAATCTTAAAATATTTTACAAACGTAACTATTTTTTTGCGAAGCAACATCATCTGCGCATTCAGATTAGTTTTTATAATATCCGGCTAATTGAATGTAGTCGTTTACTTTATCGGTAACCAAGTACCGAATGGACTTCTTTTGTTTTATACAGTCGCGGATGTAAGAAGACGAGATTTGCAGCAGTGGCACATCTAATAAGTGAATTTTTTCGCTATATGATTTTAACGATTCGGGGAGTTTTTGGTTGGGCTCACGTTTATATACCAATACCTCATATTGTTCGAGCAGCTTTTGATAGTTCTTCCATTTCGGAAGGCTTATTAAATTATCGCCACCCATAATCAATACGAATTCATGTTGTGGATACTTTTCTTTTAAATAAGCCAAGGTATCGATGGTATAAGAAGGTTGGGGTAACTTAAACTCAAT
The DNA here is from genome assembly GCA_023251415.1 of Chitinophagales bacterium. Taxonomy (GTDB): domain Bacteria; phylum Bacteroidota; class Bacteroidia; order Chitinophagales; family CAIODY01; genus JAHEYX01. The sequence continues at coordinate 469 of JAHEYX010000295.1, read as the reverse complement.
TTGGCTGGTTTTAAGGTTCGGGTTGTCTTCAATAGCCAAGTTAGCCAAATGAAGCCGGTCAAACTCGTTTAAGAGGCTGCTTTTTTCTTTTAATGGGTTATGCGGGCTAATGACCAGCCATACCTTCTTAACTGCACTTGTATTAAGCATGTGGTTGGCAATAATTAAGTGGCCAAGGTGAATGGGGTTGAATGATCCAAAAAAAAGTCCTATTTTCAATGGTTTAGAAATTGATATTTTTATTAATGCTGCAATTTTAAAGAAAAGAAGGGAAATGCAATTTGAGTTTGAATTTCTGCAAAAACAAATTACTTTTGTCGGCTATTTTTAAAATTTAAACAACTTAACCCGTTCTCATGGCAATAATAGGTAAAATCAGAGAAAGATTTGGTGTCTTGTTGGCAGTAATTATCGGCCTGGCACTCTTTGGATTTTTATTATCCTCAGCTTTAAACGACAATTTCAATGT
>JAHEYX010000294.1 GCA_023251415.1 Chitinophagales bacterium | reverse complement strand
AGAAGAAGTGAAGGAATTGCTTAAACTCATTGGAATGTAGAGAAAGTAGTTTAGAGAATTTTTTGAATGCGCCCAAAATTAATAGGCAGCAATGAGTAATCAAAATATAAATAACAATTGTTTAAAAATAGGGTATAACTTAGGTCCAATTGAATAATATTTTTAAGTAGAACAATGGATTTTTTAATTGTGCGCGATTGTCGATGTTATCAAACATGCCCATCATGGCTTCACGAAGTGCTCGATTGGTATTGGCTTGACGAACAAACCAATTGAAGAGCCATGGGAAGTGCACCAGTTTTTGCAATTGATAACTAAGTTGTAATTCCCCCCCCAGCTTTTTATACAAGGCTTTATCATAATCTGCTAAAAATGCTGCATCATAACGATTGGCTTGTACTGCTTTTACGGCTTGTTCAGCAGCCAAATCACCACTCCACATGGCATTGCCAATACCTTCACCGGTAAAAGGGTCAATCAAAGAACCCGCATCTCCAATCAGCATATACCCGTCGCCGCTTAAGCTTCTTTTTTTGCTGCCAAGGGGTAAACCGTATCCTTTAATATCATCGGTTACTACTGCATTTTTAAAACGAGGGGCAATTTTGGGATGGTTTTGAATGATATGCTCCATCTCTTTTTTCAAGTTAATTTTGTTTTTGCTCACATGATCTGTACGCATACCCACTCCAACGTTGGCCATTCCGTTGCCTAATGGAAATATCCAAAAATAACCGGGCAAAAATTCTTTTAAAAAGTGCAGCTCAATACTATTGGTTTCATCAAAACCTTCAACACCTTTATAATAGGCACGTAATCCGGCGCAATAATGACGTGGTTCAACCGCAATGCCGGCAACTTTTTTACTGAACTGCGAATGTGCACCGTTAGCCACAATTACCAACGGCGTTTCAAAGGTTTGGCTTTTATCGGCATTACTTAAAATCCAATTTTGACCTTGTTTTTCAAATTGAGCTATTTCGCAACCTTCAACAACTTGAATTTTTGGGGAAGCTTTGGCTTGTTTAACTAAAAAATGGTCAAATTCGATGCGTGTTGTAATGTAACCCGGGGCGGTTGGCAAAACAATATTGGCGTCACGAAAACGCATTTTTAGTGATTCCGAATTTGGAGCCACGAATTCAATTCCTAAGCAAGGAGTTACTACCGCTTGTTTTTCTAATTTTTCAACCAAATCGGGTTGAATTTTAATCATGGTTTCAACTACTTTACCGCTTAAAGCATCACCACATACTTTATCACGTGGGAAAACGGCTTTATCGATAAGCACGCATTCAATTCCGGCTTTTGCTAAGAAAAGCGCAGTAGTAGCGCCTCCGGGACCGGCACCAAGAACAATAACAGGGCTTTTAATCGTCATTTAGTAAAATTAATGGCGCAAATAAACGAAGAAAGCTTGGCTAATGGTAAAAAACTTACGATTAGGGAACAATCCACTTTTGTAGGGAGCGGGTATGGTCGTTTATTAAAATATCAACCAAATAAATACCGCTGCTTAAATGACTCACGTCAATTGTTTTTAAAAGACTATTCACTTGCGGACTAGAGGATTGTTCGAAAACTATAGTTCCGGTGTAGTCCAAAACTTGCAATTTTAACTGTTGAATGCGATTACGACAATCAATTTGGATATTTAAGCTGTTGCCATTGGATGGATTTGGAAACACTAAGGATTCAAATTCATTCGGGTCTTTCCAAATGGCAGCGATTTGATCGGTATAACGAACCGAACCATCCAAATCAACCATGGCTAAGCGATAATAATTTGTTCCGATAATAGGATTGGCATCTAAGTAGGTATAATCTTTTACACTATTGTTCGAGCCATTAGCAGTTAAATTTTTAATTGTGATATATTCGCCATTAATACTGCCTTTGCGTTGAATTTCAAAATGATCGAAATTAGATTCAGTAACTGTTTGCCAGTTCAATTGAATTCCTTGTTCTACTGTTGTAGCAGTCCAAGCACTGATTACCACAGGCAAAAGTGTGCAAACAAATGCGGAAGATGATTGTATTTTAGCAAAGCTAGTTGAGGTAGAACCGGCACTGCCATCGGTTTCACCGGCTGTACTTCCTACACATCCTGCTTTAGTTGAATTGGTTCGATTGCCTTTTGTCCCACCGTTAACAACAGTAGTCACCCCTCCCGGAGTACTGCCATTACTAAAATAAATAACACCACCACTGCCACCACCGCCTGTACCAAAGCATCTGTTATTAAAACCTTCACTATCCGAATCACCACCATTTCCACCTGCAACAGAAGCAGTGAGTGAGCCATTATAAGTTGAAATATCCAGAATTATTGTCCCTCCTGCACCACCTCCACCTGCACCATCGCTGATACTCATCGAAGCATTTGATCCATTAGCGCTAATAGTATTGCTACCACCTTCAATTGCTCCGGCGGCAATATAAATTACACCACCACCATTAGCACCGGAAGTACCCCCGGAAACGCCTGAAACGAAGTTATTGCCATGACCTGCACCACCACCACCACCCATAAAGATGCGATTACCGGAGGCATTTTGAGCTTTGCCACCTATTCCTGGGTTTGAACCAACACAACCGGAAGATGAAGTATTATTTCCACCATTTCCACCGGCACTCAACATACTGCCACCACCACCACCAGCATTGTGATTATTACCACCACCACCTCCGTTAGCCTGTGTTCCTTTCCCACCATCTTTGGCCGTAACGTACGCAGCTACACCTTCACCTTTTTGAGCTCCTTGTCCAAAGCCTGTACTACTTTTATCATAAAAGTATAAAGTACTTGGTGCTGCATTTAAACATGTACCATTCGAATTTAAGTAAGTACCTCCTCTAAATCCATTTCCATCCATGCTAATGCCTGCACCTAGGGTTAAGGTTCCTGAAACTTCCATAGCCAAAACGCCTCCAGTAGTACCGTTCCAAGCCGTTGCACTCAATGTACCGGTTACTGTAACGTTAGTGTATTGTTCAATTTTTACTGCTTGAACTTTGGCTGAAACATCATACGAATTAGCCATGGTTTTATCGAACTTGAGCACATTTCCGGTAACATCACAAACCGTTAATATTTCGTATTTACCGGTATTTGCATAAGCGGTAACAGTACCGAAAGAAGCATTATTACTTGTTAAATCAATGGTTGCACCATTCATTTGAATGAGTAAAATTTTGTCATTTACAGCAAAGCCGGAAGCACTGTTTAGTGTAATGGTATTAGCTACCAAACTTTGGGCAGTAACAGCTGAAGCGGTAGTATTAATGGTGCCCGAAATCGTCTGCGCTTGCAGGTTTTCAGGTTGCAGTAAAAAGCCTAAAGCAATTAGCATAAAGGTGCTAAACGCCTTTAGTATAAGTCGTGTCATGGTTATCTTGGGGAATAGATAATTGTCAATGTTTTCAACTAGGGACTTTGAATTCATCAACCCTACAAAATTACATATAAATTTGATGCAAAAATCACTTTGCCAATAAAATTGTAATTTAAAATCAACAATTTAAGTATTGAACGACAAGTAAAATAAAAAAGCCGATTGAGATGCAATCGGCTTACTATTTAGCTGAATGGGTGTTATAGTTTGACTTGGGGCATAGTTTTTACACCAAACGGTGTTCTTATTAAAGTGTAATAAATGCCTCGTGACCAATTTTGACAATTGATCTGCTTGATGGAATAACCTTTAACAGCGCTTAATTGGTCTGCCATTGCGACGATACTGCCATCAGCAGCCATAATTTTAAAACTGTAATGGAAAGTAAAGGGTGAATTAAAGCTTATGTTGAAATAATCGGTAATTGGATTTGGCAACACCCCTATGGAAATTAAATCTTGTTCATTGGACGCCATTCCGCTTGACTGAACAGTTAGGGTGTCGCAAAACGTATTACTGCAGGTTTGGGAAAGATTAGTTATGGTCAAGCAAATTGGATAAGTGCCATTTGCAGCATACGTATGGCTTTGGTTACCACAAAGCGTACTTGAATTGCCATCGCCAAAGTTCCACGAACAAGAGGCTGCATTAGTAGAAAGATTAGTCAAATTAACTTGCAAATTATTCACTAAACTTGTGAAATTAGCTAAACAAGCTGCCGGTGAAGCAGGGGTAACGCTAAAATGTCCTTTGTATACATTATCTATAGCATTGGGTAAACCGTCATTATTACCCGCAACGCTACTGTACCAAAAATTAGCTGTACCGCTTGC
>JAHEYX010000293.1 GCA_023251415.1 Chitinophagales bacterium | reverse complement strand
AGCGATATTAGGCATCACCTTAAAAATTAATGATGAATTTCCGGAATTGGCTAAGTACATCATTGAAATTCCAATGAAACTTACTGACGCATCCGATGCGATTATCACGAACAAAAATTTGCAAGATTATCACAATACCTTAATCCAACTGTTTAAAAAGTATGCTTTAACACACGAAGGTTGTATGGAGAAATTGAATGAACAAGAACGTATCTATTTTGGTTATCCGAGTTATCCGCCTAGTGCAGATATCTATAATAAAGCCCATCCGGCAACCGATTTGAATTTGAATGAACTTTCAGCAACACGCGAATTTGATGAATGCATAGGTAACAAGGATGAAGCAGCATTGCAGGAAGAAATGACCGGTTTTAATTTAGATGTGCCCGGAGCTGAACTGGATGATCCACAAGAAAGTATCGGTAATGAAGATGAAGAGAATAACTTTTATAGTTTAGGAGGGGATGACCATAATGATTTGGAGGAGCAGGAAGGCTAAGTGTAACTTGAAGAATTGGGGATAATAATTTTCCGGTATATTCAATTGATACAAATTGTACTATCTTTATGGGGCAAATAAGAACAGGTTTTAATCCGTATAAGCGATGAGCTATGTTTAGACACAAAGGTAAGGCACGTACCATAAAACATAATTTAAGGATAGCTTCTTTACTGTCGTTAGTTGCAGGTATTGTGAATGTAGCCGGTTTTTTAGCAGTTCAACGTTTAACTACCAATGTTACCGGACATTTTGCGTTTTTTGTAGATGAATTGTTTAAGCTCAATTTTTGGCAAAGTTTCATTTACTTTTTATACATCTTCTTTTTCTTTTTAGGTTCTTTTATTTCGAATATCTTAATCGAATTGCTATCCAAATCGAGCGAACGCTATATTTACAGTATTCCGGTATTAATCGAAATACTGCTTTTGTTAGGGGTGGCTTTCTTCGGAACATGGCTAATTCAGCAGCATCCCAATAGCTTAGCATTTACCTTATTGTTTGCCATGGGTTTACAAAACTCATTAGTCACAACCATTTCAAATGCTGCAGTTCGTACCACCCATTTAACCGGTTTGTTTACTGATTTAGGAATTGAACTGTCGCAATTATTCTTTTATAAGCAAGCCGACCAAAAAGTAAAATTAATTTCTTCCATAAAATTGCGTTTAACCATTATTGCTTTTTTCTTTTTAGGCGGATTAGTGGGAGGAATTGTCTATAGCCATATTCATTTGTATGTACTGGCCTTAGCAGCTTTGGCATTGTTAATCGGTTTAATTTATGACGATATTAAATTGAAACTGATTTTACAAAACCGGAAAGCAACAGAAGATCATGTTGACATTTAATGTAGCTGATTTGAATTGACTATTAACTTTTTACAATGAAAACAACGACGACGATTCAAGTGCTTAAACTCAGCTTTTATTGTGCCATGGCTTTCTTGGTACTTTTAACGACACTACATGTGCTAAAACCGGATTACGATCCCACTTGGCGTTTAATTAGTGAATATGAAATAGGGGAGTATGGTTGGGTTATGCGAATGGCTTTCTTTTGCTGGGGATTAGCGTTTGTTAGTTTAAGTTTAGGAACATGGTCAATGCTACAAGCATTTTCAGGTTTTATGGGCAAATGGGGTTTATTGGTATTAGGTATTGCAGTCATTGGTGCCGGATTTTTTGCTCCCTTGCCAATTACAACAACTATTAGAACCACTACCGATCGTATTCATGGAGCCTGTGGAGGTATTTTAATATTTACCTTTCCATTGTTAGCTCCATTTGCATCCTATGCCATCACCAAACAATTAAGCGATCAACGTTCAAAGTTAATTATTTGTGCAGTTACCTTGTTGGTTTGGATAGGTATTGCGGTATTTTTCAGTGCATTGATTAAATACAGTCCGGAAGCCAAAACCAGAAACTATAGTGCGGCAACCTTAATCGGATTACCCAATCGGTTTATGGTTTTTACCTATACTGTTTGGTTATTGCTGTGTTCGTACATTTTAAAGAAGGCACTGCAAACGAAAGTCAATCAATCGATATAAACATTAGGTAGTAACAATAACATTCTTAATTTACAAGCTTTATCTATTAAAGCAAGTGTAATTTTAACAAACCAACGAAATGACCTTTACAACTTCTATTACCTTTATTTATGACTGTTCTTTAGAACGGTCTTTCAAAACACCAATGTTTTGTGATGTTTCAAAAGTACATACGGGCTTTGGTCTTATGCCAAAAGTAACCAAGGTAAGCGACGATGAACATTGGGGGCAAATCGGATCAACCAAAAAAGTATATGTTGCACAATCCGCTACACAAAAAGGAGGTTTTGCTTCGGTAGATAAAGTATTGGAACGTATAGAAAATGAATATTGGAAAATTGAAGTCAGCGATTTTCAAGCATGGATGTTGGGATTTACAAAATTTGTTGGAGAATGGCGGACAATGGCTCTGGCAGCTAATCAAACAAAAATAGATTACACCTATACGATGCATGCGCATACCGCACTTTTTTATCCGTTTTGTTGGTTGTTTACTAAATTATTTTGGACAACATACATGAAGCGCGTTGCCGAGAACGTAAAGCAATTGGCCTATTCGAATGAGCCTTATCTATACGCTTAATTACAGCTTGCGCACTTTACAAGTAAATACAAAAAATACTATCTACTTACACGTGCACCATAACACACCTTTATAGAAGCCATAATGTTTTTAGCTAATGGTATTGGCGGATTCTTTACGGTATAATAATTCTTAGCACTATCAGCTATGGTACTTAAAGGCAATGAGGATAATAAGTCGGCAATTGATTTATTACTGTTATTGCCGAACTGTTTATTGAAGCTATAGCTAAGGTTGCCATAATATGGATTTACAGCCTTAGGATTAGTAGCAATTTGAACAGCAGTTCGTAAGGTGGTATAATTGGTGGTAAAATCCATTAAGCTCTTGGTATTGTTATCATAAGTTACCGTCTTAAAACCCGGATTGTTCTGGTACAACGGGGTAATACCCGGGGCTGAAATAGCGATACCCGACACAACAGTGCTATTTTTATTCATCAACAATCGCAATTCATCCATGTGGGTGTGTCCGTATAAAACTGCTTCAATTAAACGTTGATTCGGGTTTGAATTATAGGTATTAATCAAATCCAAAAACTGATCGTTATAAGATTGCTTTTGAGTTGGCCCTAAATCATTAATCCAATTGCTGCTGTCGCTTGGGTTCGAAGGGTATAAGTTAATTCCGGGTGGCACATGCATCGCGATATACACCTTTTGATTATTGGTTTTAGCGGATTTTAATTGTTGATCTAACCAAGCAAATTGTGCATCTGCTAATTGATGAGTAACTGCCGTTCCAACATTTTTTTCAAAATTACCGGTAAGCATAACCGTATTCATCATAATCAAAACCAAGCCAGCAACCGGCGATGCACTGTAATAACACATATTGGGATTAGGCATACTAATAATGCAAGGTGGTGTAGAGGCGGAATTGACATTTAATGCAGGGTACGGATTGAAAGATTGATTGATTAATGAAAAAGGGGGAAATGAACCTTTGTAATTAAAAGGAAAATAATCGCCGGCGATCGCATCGTTATTACCTTGAGCATAAAATAATGGGATATGATTACGATCGGCAATTTGACGTAAACCATTTAATGAAACCACTAAATCGGTATCGTGACTTTGAATAGCGCTTTTATTGAAGGGTACTTTGGGATCTAAATAATACTTGCCGTAATGTGCAGGTAAATCGCCGGTATAAACGATGAATTTGGCTTTAGAAGATACGGCAACGCTATCCGCCTTCTGCATAAATTTTTTCCATAAATCCATACGGGTGTCTTTTCCATAAGTGGATTCAGCACGGGTACTGTCAACATGGACATCTGAAATAAACAAAAATTGAGCGTTCAAATTTGCATTGGCTGTACTTAATAAGGCCGAATCTGAAGTGCTGCTCGAAGCGGCATTACTTTTTTTAAAGTAGTTGCAACTGTTTAACGACAAGTTAATCAGTAATACTAAGAAGGGGAGCGTGCTGAAAATGCGTTTCATAAGTTCAGTTGTGGTTTTAGATAAGTGCGTTTAAAAGTACTACTAATTTTGTACAAATGGAATAATGTTATGAATAAAAATGATTATATTTGAATGAAATTAGCTCGTATAGCTATCAAAAAAGTTGTTTCTACTTTATCAATAC
>JAHEYX010000292.1 GCA_023251415.1 Chitinophagales bacterium | reverse complement strand
GTTGAGGCTGTTGAAGAAGAATAGTCATTACAAAAAATAATAAAAAAGGCTGATTGGTTTCCAATCGGCCTTTTTTTATGTAGTGAACCGTAATCCATTTCCCACATAATCCTGATTACAATCAGTATAAACTTAATGACTGCAATCATTGTTTTCTATGTGCTTTAACGCCATATTTACCTTGCATTTTAAGCGAACAATTAAAAAAACACGTTATGAAAAAGTCAAAGTCGCTCGCCTTATTCTCCTTGATTGGTGTCGGATTTATTTTCTTTTTAAGCAATTGCAATAATGCCCCTGAAAAGAAAGCAGAAGAGGCTACTCCCCCTCCAGCTAGTATGATCAGTGATCCATTACAAGACAAAGGAATTGGGCCGGTTAAAAGCATCAGCTTAGGTAAAATCGATCAAAACATGGTAGAAACCGGTAAAAAAATATACTCGGCAAAATGTACTACCTGTCATAATCCTACCCAAAAATTAATCGGGCCACCACAAAAAGATGTATTAAAAAGACGTTCACCGGAATGGGTCATGAACATGATTTTAAATACCCAAGAAATGTTGGATAAAAATGATTTGGCAAAAGGCTTATTAAAAGAATACAACAATGTTCCAATGACGAATCCGGGTTTAAAAGAAGAAGAGGCACGTCAAGTATTGGAATATTTCAGAACGCTGTAAAAGGCTAAGCAAAAGCATTATTCAATAACCTTTTCTTTATAAGCAAAAATTATTGCTTCCATACGCGAACGAACTTTTAATTTACGATAGATGTTTCGGGTATGCGAATGAACGGTTTCGTATGCCATCCCTAATTCTCGAGCGGCACCATGAAAGCTTTTTCCATCGGCGATAGCTTGTAGTACTTGTTTTTCTCGATTGGTTAAGTTAACGCGTTTTGCGGTTGAAGTGGTAATCATTGGTTTAGGTTTTATTCCTAAATCACGATTTTGGAATTTTGTTACCCCCTTTAAGCCTTTTGCGAATAAAGACTATGCTAATAATACCCATAAAAAAGAAAAACAAAATTAGTCCACTAAATCTGAAGCGATAAATGGAGATGGGTAGTTTTACTTTTTGACCGGCATCATAACACACCCAAGCCGACCAATAATAAGGCGAATGAAAATTACTGTAAGCCGGGTTTTTTAAAAGCTTGAGTTTAGCTTGGTATAAGGCTTCCGGACAGTCGCCAGCTTTTTGGTGTAAAGCAGTATAAAATTCATCCATCATTTTAGCAGTGGCTTCATCATTCACATTCCATAAAGAGCAAATCATGTTTCCGGCTCCGGCATTAATAAACGCACGATTGATACTCCAAACCCCTTCTGCTTTGTAGTTAGTGCCCACACCGGTTTCACAAGCACTGAGCACGACTAATTGCGCCGGAATTTTCATGGTAAACAAAGCCGGTAATGGCAGTAAACTGTCTTTCAACAATAATCCGGCACCTTTATAATGAGCTGTGCTAAAGGTTCCGGCATGTGAGCCGAAATGCAAAATATTGTATTTAGGCGTAAATTTTCGAAAGGCTGCAACCGTTGCTTGTTGCTCATGAATACATTTAACCTTGGTAAAATAGGATTGTATATATTTCCATTCCCGATTTGCACCGGCTAATTCAGCACCTGAATTTTCATCGGCAATGAAAGCTAAAATACCCGTTTGTTCATACCTGCATTTCATTTGCTGATGCGCTATTTGCATCGAATACGAATAGCTGATATTGCTATTCAATACTAAATAAGCAGGCGAAGCACCGGTGTTAGCGGATGTGTCGGTAAGTAAGGCATCAAAACTCAATTGACTCAAGACCCCATCAGGAATTAATAGTACTTTACCTTTTACAAAGTTTTTTACCGGAGCTACCAAGTTGCCATACAAATAATAGGCGGCCCGTTTAGCACTATCGGGATAGTTTACAGCAAACAAACGCGAACTACAAGCTTCATTATACGTTTGCAAGTGCGCATTTAAGTCATTCAATTTTTGAACCTTGGCCATTTGAGCCTTGCCATGTCCAAGTGCCATTATATAATAAACCGAATCAGCATCCAAGTATTCTACCATATTGGCATGGTCGCGGAGGATATAAGGCTTATAAACGGCAATTTCCGGTTCGTGCAATTGAAACAATTGAGCCGGATATTGTTGTTGTAATTTTCGCTTATAATTGGCGGCTATGCTACTCCATTTCTGCAATTGTAAATGCAGTTCCTTTAACCATAAGGAATCAACTTTTTCAGCTAATTGGACACTTATAATGGCGGCTTCTAAATTAGCCTTTTGTTGCATGGCATGCAGGCCGTTAAGGTAATTTTCATCCTGCTCGGTTACTGCCTTGGTATTGTAATCATTGCGTAATTGCTCGAGTAACCAACGTGATTTGCTATATTCAGCAATGAACAATGCCTGTTGCACATAATTGGAGGTATTATTGCGCTTATATAATTCGTAACAACAAGTCATGGCAGTACGACTACGGTTTCTACTTTCCTGTTGCAGAATCAATTTGGCTTGTTCGGTTGAATATTGATTCAACAATTCATTTTCAGCAGCAAAAGCCAAGGAGTAACATTTAAGTGCATAAATCAAATAGGCTGTATCCTGTGTTGCTGCATACATCTTTTGTAAGGTAGCCGCTTTAGTATCAAGGGCTTCCATGATTGTATTTTCGGCATATAAGGATGACTGTTCAGGAAGTGTTTGTAGCGATTTCGGCTTATAATTAAGTACAGTTCCAAGCGCACGTGCTTCTAATTCAAGCGCTTTGGCATAATTTGTTTTTTGATCGGCTATACGAGCCAATTGTAAATACTGCTTACCGATTTCGCGGTGTTTTGTTGAACCATAGAAAGCTGAATATTTCTCGATTGCGTTTTGAATGTCAGCAGTTGCTCCTTCTAAATCGCCTTGATGCAGTTTGTAATTCCCTTGAATACTGTATAAAACAGCCTCGCGTTCCAATTGATTTTCAGCTTTCGTTTCGTTTATCAATGGCCACGCCTTATCGGTACAGTATTTAGCTGAATCGTATTGTTGCAGGGAGGCATAATTCTCGGCACTGTTTAACCACAAGTTGGCGCGACGTTTAGCAGAAACATTGGGTAATCGCAAACCTAAATTGCATTTTTCCAAAGCCGCTCGGTTATTGCCGGCATTCCAATAAGCGGTACTTAAATTGGTATAGCTGCTGGCTTGCATTTCGGTGTCTTTGAGCGCGATAAATACCGCTAAGGCCTTATTGATCAGTTGTATGGCCGTTTCATTATCGCCAAAACGGGTGTAGATATTACCAGTTTTGTTATAGACCAAGGCTGTTTGTCGGTTGTACACCCAATGACGTGGTTCGGCAATGTTTAAGTAACTTTCGAATACCGTTAAAGCATGCACATATTGTCCAATTTTACGCAAAGAATCGGCATGCGCATAGCGTTTTGCTAATTCCGCTTTAGCTTCTGCATCTGTTAATTGCACCTGTTGAAGCGTTCCGGCATGATTTGAAAAATGAGCAGGACGCTTACAGGAATAAAACACCACTAAATAAGAAACATATAGTAAGACGAGGTAGAAAGTCCGCATGGCAACAAATAGTGCTGCAAAATAGGGCTTTAAACTGAAAAAAATGCGGCATTATTTCTTTTTGGGAACAGGCTTGCATTTCCTTTTAAAAGCGGTACTAACTGTATTGGTTAGCATTGGTGATTCACGGTTAAAAGTGATTGCAGCTTGTGCTTTTAGGTTTTGTTCATTGCTAAACATAGCATCATTCACCGCCACCACAACTGCAAAACTTAATAAACCGGTTGAACCTTGACGGGTGCCGCGTTGATTAGCTCTCCGACCAAGTAAAGCCGCTTGATTAATGGTTATGGTGAACGAATCAATTGGTGTTGCAGGTGTTGTACCACCCAACATACGTGCTGCACTAGAAACAGAATAATCATTACTGCGTAGATAACGATTTCCAACTTTAATTTTTATGTCCTGAGGACCACGGACTTGCATTCCATTAAATTTAACTTTTAGTTGAACGGTATTAGCCGCCACGTTACCATTGTTTTCGAATTGAACGACATAATGCAGTGTTTTGGATTTTACATTTTGTAAAAGTTTATTGCTGGTTTGAACTTGACTTGGTGAAACACAATTGGTAGAAACTTTAATTCCGTTTGGATCATGGGCATGTCCAATTCCTAATTCCAATTCACTTTTATCTATTTGTTGAT
>JAHEYX010000024.1 GCA_023251415.1 Chitinophagales bacterium | reverse complement strand
TTTATTGTATTCTGGGAAATCTTGCTGAAATCTTCTGACTAACTTAATTAAACTAAATTCTTCACTTGCAAATAACTCGTTATAAACATCGATAGAAATTAAAACAGGCAATGAATTATATTGATTATCGGTATCATGCATCTGTAATCTCATTACTAATCTTGAACTTCCCGTTATCATACCTTGATTCACCATTTTCAAAAACGGTTCATCAAATTGTATATATCCTAAATCATATAAGGCTTTGGTCCATAAACGGCTGTACAATAAATGACCTACAGCATGTTCATTTCCTCCCACATAAAAATCAACGGCTTTCCAATAATTCAAAGCTTCCGGCGATGCAAAAGCTGTGTCATTCGTTGGATCCATGTAACGTAAGAAATACCAGGATGAACCGGCATATCCGGGCATAGTATTCGTTTCTAAATTTTTAGCGGTCCATTCCGGAATATTCGCCAATGGTCCTTGCCCTTCAGGCCCCGGTGAATAAGAAGCCACATGCGGCAATTCCAATGGCAATTCCGATTCCGGTAATGCCGTTGCTACCCCATTTACATACGTAATCGGAAAAGGTTCTCCCCAATAACGTTGGCGACTAAATCCTGCATCACGCAATTTATAATTAATACGCTTATGCCCTATTTTACGATTTTCTATTTCACCTAAAATAATTGGTAATGCCGTTTGAAAGGTATGTCCGTTCAAACTTTCGGAACTGCATAATACCGCATCTTTTTCTTCATACGCTTCGGTAGCTATTGATTTACCTTCAAATATGTTTGGAATTGGCAATTGAAAATGTTTAGCGAAAGCATAATCACGTCCATCGCCACAAGGCACAGCCATAATAGCACCGGTACCATAACCGGCTAATACATATTCGCTTGTCCAAATCGGCAATTCAGCTCCGGTAAATGGATGTTTCGCATAAGCACCGGTAAAGCAACCCGATATTTTCTTTTCAGCCATACGATCTACATCACTTCTGCTTTTAACCCATTGCACATACGCTTCAATGGCTGACTTTTGTTCGGCCGTAGTTATTTTAGCAATCAATTCGTGTTCGGGGGCCAATACCATAAACGAACAACCATAAATAGTATCAGGTCGTGTCGTAAATACTTCAATGATATGGTCTGTATTAGATACCGCAAATTCTACCGAAGCACCTTCGCTTCTTCCTATCCAATTGCGTTGCATTTCTTTCATGGCATCGCTCCAATCCAAGTGTTCAAGTCCTTCCAATAAACGATCGGCATAGGCGGTGATACGTAAAAACCATTGACGCATTTTCTTTTTAACAACCGGATGACCGCCACGTTCACTTAATCCGTTTATCACTTCGTCGTTAGCCAATACTGTTCCTAAAGCTTCACACCAATTAACCGTTGCATCGGCCAAATAAGCCAAACGGTAACGCATTAAGAAATCGGCTTGTTGCGTAGCATCCAATTGTTTCCATTGCGCAGCACTGTATTCGGCATAACCTTTTGTTTGCAATAAGCTTACTAATGTTTGAATCGATTCGGCTTTGTTACTAGCCGGATTATACCAAGCATTAAACAATTGCAAGAAAATCCATTGGGTCCATTTATAATAAGAAGGGTCGCTGGTTTTAAACTCGCGACTCCAATCATAACTTAATCCTATCTTTTTTAATTGTTCTTTATAGCGTGCTATATTAATGCGTGTAGTTTCGGCAGGATGTTGGCCGGTTTCGATGGCATATTGTTCGGCAGGCAAACCAAAGGCATCAAATCCCATTGGATGCAATACATTAAATCCTTTTAAACGTTTGTAACGGGCATGAATATCAGAAGCAATATAACCTAAAGGATGACCAACATGTAATCCTGCACCACTTGGATACGGAAACATTTCTAATACATAATATTTCGGAAGCGAACTGTTATTCGATACTTCATAAGTTTTCTGTTGTTCCCAATGAGCCAGCCAATACTGATCAATAGCGCTAAAATTGTATTCCATTTGCCTAAAATAGTAAATTTGTATGAGAGCGCAAATGTAATTTTTATAAATTGAATTTACTTTTGAAAGCCTTAGAAAATATTGATACTGCGTAAACTTGTGTAAATTAATGGCAGTTTTCTTTTTTGCTGTTGAAATGCATTTATTTTTGCAACTTTACTCAACGTATGCAAACAGTCGAACAATTATTAGCCCTTTTTAATGCGCATCTGCAATCCAATCAACCCGGCAAAGAACCGGATACCTTGTATGAACCCTTACGTTACTTTTTAGCATTAGGTGGCAAACGCATACGCCCGATTTTGGTATTGATGAGTACCGAATTGTTTGGAAAAGACGCTACCGAGGCTTTACCTGCTGCCACTGCGATTGAATTGTTTCATAACTTTTCGTTGATTCATGACGATATCATGGACAAAGCGCCTTTACGTAGAGGGCAACAAACCATTCATGAAAAATACAATTTGAATACAGCCATACTCAGCGGCGATGCGACTTTGGTATTGGCTTATCAAGAATTGATGCGTTACGAAGCCGCTCCTGCTAAACACTTAATTAAATTGTTTAATGATACGGCCTTAGGCGTTTGCGAAGGACAACAATACGATATGGATTTTGAAACCCTTTCTACGGTAAAAGTGGAAGATTATTTAGAGATGATTCGTTTAAAAACAGCCATTTTATTGGGTTGTGCGATGCAAATGGGCGCTATTTTAGCCAATGCTGCACCTGATGATCAAGCGCATGCTTATCAATTTGGCTTAAAAACCGGAATGGCCTTTCAATTACAAGACGATTGGTTAGACACGTTTGCTTCATCGGCACAATCCGGCAAGCAACAAGGAGGCGATATTATAGCCAATAAAAAGACTTGGCTCTTATTAAAAACAATGGAGTTGGCCAACCCTGAAGATCGCACTATTATTGCAGATTGGTTAACTAAAACCGATTATAATGCTGCTGAAAAAGTGGAAGCTATTACCGCTTTATATCAAAAATACAAGGTAGATGCAGCAGCACAACACCTCATTCAAACCTATACGGATGAAGCATTTGCCCATTTAACAGCCATAGAGGTACCGGTCGAATTTAAACACCAATTACAAGCATTAGCCATGCAATTATTAGTGCGTAAGGTGTAACTTAGGGCAATGTGGATAAAAGAATTTGAAATTTCAGTAGGATAATTAAATTTGTTTAGTGATTTTCGCCCCCCCTATTTCTATGACGCCTATTGTAAACTACATACAACAATTGCTGTTAACACACGAATGTGTGACCATTCCGCAATTGGGGGCATTTATCACCAATACCCAAAAGGCTAAGGTTGATTTCATGGATCAATCGATTTTACCTCCGGCCAAACGTATTTCTTTTAATAGAAGTATTGCTCAAAACGATGGTTTGTTGATTCAGTTTATTAGTCAGGCCGAACAATTAACCTATGATCAAGCTACTACCTTGGTAAAACAATGGGTGGCTTTGATTCATGCCCGTTTGAATCAAAAGGAAATTATTGATTTACAAGAAATAGGAACACTTCGTCTTGATTTTGAAGGAAATATTCAGTTTCAGGAATCTTTGCAGAAGAATTATGATTTACAAGCATTTGGTTTGCCTAAACTCCATTTGCAACCGATAGTTAAAGAAAGCCGCAAGGTAGAAGCGATTGAGAATTTTGTTAAACAACAAAACGATGCTATTCACGAAGCCTTAACGCCATTTCCGCATCCGGTAAGTGAAACCAAAAAGAAACGCGGTTGGGCAGTTGCGGCAGTAGTATTGGTGTTATTGGGGTTAGTATCGGGCTCAACCTGGTTTGTGGTAGAAAAAACGCCTACTTGCAATTGGATTCAACAAAGTGATGTGGTTTCATTTTTGAAAAACTCCAGTTGGACTTCCTTTCCAAATTCAGCTCCGGCAAAACCTGCAGTAAACAATACACTGATTGTAACCACTACAGAAGCTACTTCTGAAAACAAATCGACAGAAGTGGAAGCTCCGGTATTAAACGGCAATGTATTACCGCACCATTACAGTTATTATTTAAACAACCCATCGCAAGAATATTATTTAATTTTTCACGAAACAACGGATCGTGCAGAAGCAGAAAAATTGCGTTTGAAATATCGTATGGATGGACGTGATACCCGTATTTTGCAAATAGACAGCACCTATCAAGTGACATTCTATTTCTTCAAAAAGAAATCAGAAATCGATTCTATTAAAAAGTATTTTGAAGATACTTGTCACCTGAACATTCAGGTATTTAGTAAAGCCCTTTATTAAGCTTACAAACTCCCCCACTTTATTGTTAAACCGATTAATTACAAGGATTAATCTACTCTGTTTATAGCTTTGAAATTAACTTAACAAAGCTATCAAGAAACCAATATTTATCAGGATTTGATGCAAAAAACATGAGCAAAGTCATTAATCATAAACGATGCTGCCCGTAACTTTGCACACGCTTTAACCCAGCATAACAAACCCTATGATTATTATTATCTTTTTTATTTCACTTTGGTATTTATCACTGTTTACACAAACCTTTTTTGAACACCGTTATTCTGCACATGCGATGTTTACGATGAGTAAAGGTTGGGAGAAGTTTTTTTATGTATTGACTTGGTTGTTTCAAGGTTCTTCATTTTTAAGTCCTTATGCATATGGCATTTTACACCGCATGCACCATGCTTATGCCGATACCGATAAAGATCCGCACTCTCCTTTGTTTTCTAAAAATTTGTTTGACATGATGTGGAAGACTAAAGTGATTTATTCCAGCATTGCTGATGGCTCTTTCCCGGCTGAAGAACGCTTTAAACGTAATTTGCCGTATTGGGGCTTTATGGAAAAACTGGCTGATTCATGGATTAATCGCTTAGCCTTTGTTGGCTTGTACACTTGGATTTTTTACATGTATGCTAACCATTGGTATTTATGGATTTTATTACCATTTACCATTGCAATGGCTCCGGTTCATGGAGCTGTGATTAATTGGTTTGCGCATAAATTTGGGTACACGAATATTACATTAAACGACACTTCAAAAAACTTGTTACCAGTTGATTTCTTGATGTTAGGTGAATCGTATCACAACAATCACCATAAATTTGGTGGTAGAGCTAATTTCGGAATCCGTTGGCACGAGTTTGATCCAATTTATCCGATCATTCGCTTATTTAATGCGTTTGGAATAATCAAATTGAAATTGAACAATGACCTCAATTATATGTAGGGATTTGTATATAAAATTTCAGCTTTCAACTGTTAAATAAACTTCATTTATCTCTTATTAACAAAGAGAAGTTTTTTGTTTGGGTGCTGTGGTTATTTTTGCAGTAATTCCAAATGAAATTACACCGCATTTATTTATTGGCTGTATGGTTTGCTTGTAGCGCATTGCTTTATCAGGCTATGCCCTTGCATCAAATTTTTGGAAGCAGCAAAACGGTTCTTTTATTGAATATGGATGAAGACGAAACCAAAAAAGACGACAATGAAAATGGCGTTAAGAAAGGTAAGTCCAGTTTTGATGAGTTGTATGATTTTAATCCCACCAATTTTCAATTAGCTGTTCAAGCTAATCAGCAGTTGTTTTACCACAAAACATATTATCAAAAGCAAGTAACGATAGGTGTATTTGCTCCTCCACCCGAGTGTGCTTAATTAAATTGTTGGCGTTAGCTTGTTAGCAAGCTGACCATTTATTGACTTTTTAATTAACAAGCTACAGTTATTTTACTGTGGCGCAATCACATTTATTATGAGAAAGCACTCTAAAGAATTTTTAGATCATTTATCGCCTTTACAAGTCTTAACCATATTGAAGGAAGGCAATCAACGTTTCGTAAATAATTTACAAAACGATCACGATCATTTGGAAGTAATCAATCAAACCCGCGAAGGTCAATTTCCTTTTGCAGTAGTTTTAAGTTGTATGGATTCCCGCACTACCGTCGAATTAATTTTCGATCAAGGCTTAGGTGATTTATTCCGCATTCGAATTGCAGGAAATATCGTTAATGAAGATATTTTGGGAAGCATTGAATACGCTATTAAATATGTTGGGTCGAAAGTATTATTGGTACTTGGACATACCAACTGCGGAGCTATAGCCAGTGCTAAAGCGGGTGTGCAAGACGGATACATTACACCATTATTAAACCATATCAAACCGGCTATTAGCAGAGCCGCACTTTCGTATAATCGTAAAATTGATGCTACCGATGCCATTGCTTATGCCAATGTGGAGCATAGCTTAGAAGAAATTTTAACGAAAAGTGCCATTGTTCGCAGCTTCTTTGAAGAAGGCAAAATTGCTTTAGCAGGTGGTGTTTATAATGTCGAAAATGGAACAGTCGATTTTATTAAAAGTATGATTCGCACAACTGCTGCTGATTTAGCTGCTATCCATTAATTGTAAACCATTATATTATTATCGCTTAAGTGCAATCAGTATTGTGCTAAAGCAACCGGTGTTTGCTCGCAATTGAGCAGACACTCTTATTCTTTAATTTATTAAAACCGAAAAAGTATAACATGAATTTTAAGTTTTTTAAATCTGATTTTTTAGCAGGTATCGTCGTTTTTTTAGTGGCAGTACCTTTGTGTTTAGGAATTGCTGTGGCCAGCGGAGCTCCGCCATTTGCAGGAATTATAACCGGAATCATTGGAGGTTTGATCGTTGGTTATTTAAGCACTTCGCATGTGAGCGTTAGTGGACCGGCAGCCGGATTAATTGCCATATTATTAGTTGGTATAACAAACTTAGGCTATGAAGCCTTTTTGTTAGCAGTAGTACTTGCCGGTGTAATTCAATTGGCATTAGGTTTTTTAAAAGCCGGTAGTATTTCCAGTTACTTTCCGAACAGCGTTATTGAAGGGATGTTAGCTGCGATAGGTATAATTATTATTAAAAAAGAATTGCCTCATGCCATCGGGTATGATAAAGCGCATGAAGGAGATTTCTTCGCATTAGAAAAAGGGGCCGATACCGGAATTTTGTCGGAGCTGATCAATTCCGTTAACTATGCGCATTTAGGGGTAATAATCGTTACAGTAGTTTGTTTGGCCATTTTGATTGCCTTTCTCAAAGTACCGCAATTAAAAAAAATCAAAGCTATACCGGGCGCCTTGGTTGCCGTTGTGGTGGGCACTTTAATTAATGAATTCTTTATTGCATCCGGTTCTAAATTGGCTATTTCAGATGCACATTTGGTGAATTTGCCAATTCCCAAAAGCGCCGGTGATTTCATTAATCAATTTACCTTACCGGATTTTATGGCCATTGGAAATGTACAAGTTTGGATATTAGCCTTAACCATTGCTGCTGTAGCCAGTATAGAAACCTTATTGTGTTTGGAAGCAGGTGATAAAATGGATGTCTACAAGCGGTATTCAAGCGGTAACAAGGAGCTTAAAGCACAAGGGATTGGTAATATGCTGGCCGGTTTATTGGGTGGGCTACCAATGACTTCGGTGATTGTGCGAACTACTGCTAATATTAATGCAGGAGCCAGAACTAAATTAGCAGCAATGATTCATGGTTTATTGTTATTAGTGGCAGCTGTGTTATTACCATTTTGGTTAAATAAAATCCCGATGGCCTGTTTAGCAGCCATATTATTAATGACCGGATTTAAGTTAGCCAATCCAAGTATTGTTAAAGCGGTTTGGGATAAAGGCAAGTACCAATTTGTACCGTTTGCGGTTACGGTTATTGCAGTGGTGTTTACCGATTTATTAAAAGGAGTCGGTATTGGTTTGTTAATAAGTGTATTCTTTATATTAAGAGGCAATATGAAATTTGCTTATTTCTTTAAAAAGGAAGAACATCATGAAGGGGAACGTATCGAGATTGATTTGGCACAAGAAGTTTCCTTTTTGAATAAAGCAGCCATTAAACAAACTTTAGTTCATCTACCGGCTAATTCGAGTGTACGAATTAATGCAGCAAACACCGTTTATATCGATCAGGATGTATTGGATTTGATTAGAGATTTTGTGGCAAATGGCGCAAAGGCCAAATCCATAAAAGTAGAATTGCTTAATTTTAAAGCGACTTATCAAGTAGCGGACTCGGTGCACGTGCATTCGGCAGCAGTATAAAAAAGAAGGCTTTAATAGGATTCGGAGCAGAAAAAGACCAAAAAAGTAGTCATTTCACGATAAAATAGTAAAAAAAAGCATGTGAAAGCTATAAAAATAGGATAAGAATGACTACTTTTGCCGTCCCTAAAAGTGGGCGGAGGGTTGCTGTGGCTTCCACATAGCGCTACCAAAGCCGGTTTCGGGGATTAATTTAATAAAAACACAGTACATTTAATTATGGCAAAAGAAATAGCTACGTATGTCAAGTTGCAGTGTAAGGGCGGACAAGCTAATCCTGCTCCACCAATTGGACCGATATTAGGTTCGAAAGGTATTAATATCATGGAGTTCTGTAAGCAATTTAATGCACGTACACAGGACAAAATTGGTAAAATATTACCTGTATTAATTACGCTTTACACCGACAAGTCGTTTGATTTTGTAATCAAAACGCCACCTGCTGCTGTACAAGTAATGGAAGCTGCAAAATTGCAATCCGGTTCAAAAGAGCCAAACCGTCAAAAAGTGGGTAAAATCACTTGGGACCAAGTAAAAGCTATTGCTACCGATAAAATGCCTGATCTTAACTGTTCCAAATTGGAATCAGCTATGACTATGGTTGCCGGAACAGCAAGAAGTATGGGTGTAACCGTAGAAGGTGACCGTCCATTCTAAGCTAAACAAAATTTTAAACATTTCAAATTTTAACAAAAATGGCATTAACGAAAAAAAGAAAAAGTGTAGCAGGTTTAGTTAAATCAGATGTGGCTTATTCATTGAAACAAGCTGCTGAGTTAATTAAAAAAGTGAACACCACCAAGTTTGATTCGTCTGTAGACCTTCATATACGCTTGGGAGTTGATCCGAAAAAAGCTGATCAGGCTGTAAGAGGTGTTGTAACACTTCCTCACGGTACCGGACGCGATAAGAAAGTGTTGGTATTATGTACACCTGACAAAGAAAACGATGCAACAGCCGCCGGTGCAGATTATGTAGGCTTGGATGATTACATCGCTAAAATCGAAAAAGGTTGGGTAGATGTAGACGTTATTATCGCTACACCTGCTGTCATGCCTAAATTAGGTAAATTAGGTAAAGTATTAGGTCCTCGTAACTTGATGCCAAATCCTAAAACCGGTACAGTAACTGCTGACGTAGCTGCTGCCGTTAAAGAAGTTAAATTAGGTAAAATTGCGTTCAAATTGGACAAACAAGCAATTATCCATACTTCTATCGGACGTATTTCATTCTCTCCGGACAAAATCAATGAAAATGCTTTGGAGTTATTGAATACACTGGTTAAAATGAAACCGCAAAGCGCAAAAGGTACTTATTTGAAAAGCGTTTACATGGTAACAACCATGAGCCCTTCTATTCAAATTGATACCAAATCATTAACCTCTTCCATCAATTAATAAAAAGCATCATGACTAAAACAGAAAAAACACAACTTATAGAAACGTTAAAGGATAAGTTTGCTAAAACTTCCTTCTTCTATATTGCCGATGCTACCTCTTTAACAGTGGAGCAGGTAAATAAATTGCGTAAACTTTGCTACGCTAAAGGCGTGGAAATGAAAGTGGCTAAAAACTCCTTAATTCAAAAAGCTTTAGAAGCAAACAATCAGGCTACTCCTGAATTAATTGCTGCTTTAAAAGGCCAATCTTCAATATTCTTCAGCGAACAAAGTAATGTTCCTGCTAAATTATTGAAAGAATTTCGTGGTGAAGCAGGAAAAGTTCCTGTTTTGAAATTAGCATATATCGATTCTGATTTGTTTGTTGGTGATGATCAATTAACTGCATTAAGTCAATTGAAATCTAAAAACGAACTCATTGGCGATATCATTTTCTTGTTACAATCTCCGGCTACCAATGTGGTGTCTGCCCTCAAAAGCGCGCCTAACAAAATTGCCGGTCTTGTTAAAGCTCTTGAAGATAGAGCACAATAATAAGCAACTGACAACAGCTGCTTAACAACTTAGGCTTCCAAGCAACAACATAAAACAAAACAATTTAAAAAACAATTAAAACAAATAATCAAATGGCTGACTTAAAAGCTTTTGCTGAACAATTGGTTAATCTCACTGTTAAAGAAGTGAACGAATTAGCTGCTATTTTAAAATCTGATTACGGTATCGAACCGGCTGCTGCTGCTGTTGCAGTTGCTGCAGGTGGTGGTGCAGGAGCTGCTGCTGCTGCAGAAAAAACCAGCTTCGATGTTATCTTGAAATCAGGTGGTGCTAACAAATTAGCGGTTGTTAAAATCGTTAAAGACTTAACCGGTTTAGGATTGAAAGAAGCTAAAGATTTAGTAGATGGCGCTCCAAAACCTGTTAAAGAAGGTGTTGACAAAGCTACTGCTGAAGATTTAAAAGCTAAATTAACTGAAGCTGGTGCTGAAGTTGAAGTAAAATAATCTTTTACATAGCATATCCTTAAACGGGATGTTGTTTTTCAACAACATCCCGTTTTTTATTTGGCAGGAATATAATAACCGAAACCTGCTCCACAATAACCACATCCCGGTTCTATCCCATCTACCCAATCTAAATGCAAAACATTCATCCGATCGGATAAATGCTTCTGCGAAAATGGACCTGCATCTCCTTGAACAATACTCGGAATACACCCATATTTTTCTTTAATTTCTTGGGCTGCATTCATGATATCTGCTAATGAACCGTGTACATCCTTAAACCATATTTTTTCTTCCAGTTTCCAAACAATAAACACCGTACCGCCTTCTTTATCCGTTAATTGATTCAATTCAGCAATGGGTATATAACCCTCCGGTTGATGCGCTATTAATATAGGCAATTCCGTTTTAAAGGGATTATTACAACTAGCCTTCAACTGCGGACAGCAATAAAAAGGATTGAAATGCGCTTTACGAAGACGTATTTTATTATCCTTACAATCCAGTTCATCTAAGCGCCATTGCCTAAAAAACGCTGTTTGTTTAGCTAAGGTATCGTTCAATTTTACCGCTTGCTTTTCTATAAATTTAACAGCTACTACCCCACTTTGATTAGTCGGTATTAACTTCATTACAAAATCGTGCGGCCGAAGTTTTTTATAAAAATTAAGTGTAAAGGGATGCACATATCCGGAAGAAGGGTCATGATCCATAAAGAAATGCGCAACACCGGAAACATTAGCTAAATGTTTTATGTTGCGTTGTTGGCGTAATGCCCGATTAGGAAATAATCGCACTAAACGCATCGTATCCGGTGATGAAAAAAAGCGAATTTGACCCTCAGTATATTTTCCTTTGGTATAAATAGGCCCCTTACTGATAACCCAATTGCTATCCTGTTGTTTTAAAGTTGCTGCTTGTTGCTGCATCGAAAAAGATGCTCGTCCAAAAAGCACTAACCAAAAGACTAACAGTACAAAAAGCAATGCGATTACTATCCAGGAAATTGATTTCATACTTACAAGGTAAGTTATTCAATAAAGGTCAAAAAAAATCCCGATTCAAATTCAATGAATCGGGATTTTAATGTTAACTATTCTTAATAATTAAGCTTTAGATTTTTCGAAATCCTGCATAGCGCTTACTAAAGCTTGTACGCTTTCAATTGGTAAAGCATTGTATAACGAGGCTCTGAAACCACCAACACTGCGGTGACCGGCTATTCCAATTAAATTACGTTCTTTTGCAAATTTCTTAAAATCCTCTTCCATTGAAGCATCATTCATAACGAAGTTTACATTCATCCAACTTCTGTCTTCAACAGCCGTTGTCCCTTTGAATAAAGGATTGCGATCTATTTCATTATAAAGCAAGGTAGCTTTATCCAAATTCATTTTTTCGATATTTGCCAAACCGTGCTTTTTAATCCAACGCAAAGTCAGCATGCATACATAAGTAGAAAAAACAGGCGGTGTATTAAACATAGAGCCATCTTTTACATGTGTGCGATAATCTAACATGGTAGGAATTACCCGGCTCATTTTTCCAAGAATACTTTCTTTAACTATAACTATCGTAGCACCGGCAGGTCCAACGTTCTTTTGTGCTCCGGCATAAATCAAATCAAATTGGCTGAAATCATGACGACGACTTAAGAAATCGCTACTCATATCAGCAACATATAAAGTTGGCGATTTCGGTAAAGTTTGTAATTGGGTTCCGTAAATCGTGTTGTTAGTGGTGATGTGGAAATAAGCAGCATCAGCCGGTACTGTGTAGTCTTTAGGAATAAAACTATAATTCGAATCTTTAGAGCTGGCTACAACATTTACAGTACCAAAATTTTTCGCTTCCTTTAATGCCTTATTAGCCCATACACCGGTATCCAAATAAGCCGCAGTACCCTCTTGTGGAAGTAAATTATAAGGAATCATCATAAACTGTGTGCTGGCACCACCTTGCAGAAATAAAACTTTATATTCATCACCTAAACCGCAAAGCTCTTTCACCAAGGCTTGTGCTTCATCCATAACAGCCATAAAGTCTTTACTTCTGTGACTGATTTCTAAAATACCCATGCCACTATTGTTAAAATCCAAAACTGCTTTTGCTGCTTCTTGAACAACTTCTTGAGGTAGAATGGCCGGACCGGCGTTAAAATTATGTACTTTCATTGGTAAGATTTTTATTGAACACAAATGTATTAAAACTGCCTAAATACTTAGCAGGATTTGAATAAAATATTCGCAACTAAACGTGCAGCAAGTAGTGATTCATTTAACGAACCAAAGTGATATCTCCTTTTAAAGGAACGGTGCCGCGTGTTGGGTTTCGGTATTCCAGGTAATACATATAGGTACCTACCGGCTGCATTTCGTTATGGAAATTGCCGTCCCAACCTTGTGAATGGGAATCATTCGTAACAAAAACTTCTTGTCCCCAACGATTAAAGATGTGCATTATCACCAATTCATTACTTCCCAAAAACGGAAAGAAATAATCATCTAAGCCATCTCCATTTGGTGTAAATGAATTTGGAACACCAACCATATCGACATAGTTGATGTAAACAACGACAGAATCCATTGCTTGACCACAAGGATTACTGATTACATTAGTCATTAAATAATAGGTGGTGGTTTCTTTAGGGCTTACTACTAAATTGGATGAGCTTCCGAGGCAAGGTCCGTTAGGTTCAGTACTCCAACAATAGGTATCTGCAATAGTAGAAGAACTTAATGTGGCAGTTTCGCCGTAATTAATAGTGATGCTGGCACCGGCATCAGCTGTAGCATTTGGTAAAACTGTCACCATTAATTGATCCGTATTTGTACATCCATTATTGTCTGTAAGCGTAACACTATAAACAGTAGTTGCTAATGGAAAATAAATTGGATTATTGCAATTACTGCAACTGCCGTTTACCGGATTCCACATAAAATTACCTGTACCAATAGCATTAAACTGAACCGGATTACCACTGCAAATAGTCATATCAGGTCCAGCATTAATCGAAGGTATGCCATGAACGGTTACGATTACTTGATCTGTATCACTGCAACCACCATTTCCAAACCCGATTAAAGTATAGGTTGTGGTTGCTGTAGGTGCTGCAGTTGGAGTTAAGCAAGAAGAGCAACTTAAAGCTGTAACCGGCGACCAATAATAATTCCCTACACTACTAGAAGCAGCAAGAAAGGTATTACCGCCTTTACAAAATTGTTTATCCAGTCCGGCATTAACGCTTGGTTTTGGTGAAACGGTTAATGTAACCGAATCGCTTCTAGAGCAAGAACCGATGCTGGCCGTAGCAACATAAACAGTTGTTGTTGCAGGACTCGCAATCGTTGTAAAGCAATTGCTGCAACTTAAATTTGTTGCCGGAGACCAAGTTACCGTTGCTGCTGAACTTGTTGCCGTTAAGGTAGCCGAGCTTCCTGAACAAATAGATTGATCATTTCCAGCATTAACGTTGGGTGGTGCAATGACTGTAAGCGTTACCAAATCAGTATCCCTACAACCATTATTGGTTATTATCAATTGATAAGTTGTGGTTACAGCCGGTTGAGCAATTGGTGTTGAACAACTAGCACAAGATAATGATGCTGCAGGGCTCCACGCAAAAGTTCCTACAGCAGCTGCTGCTTTTAAATGTACGGTATCGCTGGTGCATACCATTTGATTTGCATTAATGATATTTGCTACCGGTGTGGTATTAACAGCAATTTGAACATGAGCGGTATCAGAACAAGAGCCATTTGTTGCTGTTACTACATAAGTAGTTGTAACAGTCGGTGCGGCTGAAGGATTCGAACAATTGGCACAAGATAGTCCTAGTAACGGTGACCAAGATAAATTGCCTGAAGTAGCAGAAGCCGTTAAATTAGTAGATTTTCCACTACATATTGTTGCTGAACCTGTTGCCGTAACAACCGGTGCGCTGGTTACGGTTACTACTACTGAATCCTTTGCCGTACAAACACCGGTACTGGTTGAACAAAAATAGGTAACAGAAGCTGCCGGTGTAGCGATGGGATTATTACATGTTGTGCAAGATAAACCTGGAGTTGGCGTCCAATTATAAGATCCGGTACTACTTGAAGCCAAGCAATGCAATGTATCGCCTATGCAAATTGATTTGTTTTGATTAATAATATTTATGGTTGGAGCAGGTATAACAACAACGGTAACTGAGGCTGTATCAAAACAAGAACCGCTGGTTACGGTTACTGTATACGTAGTTGTGGAACTTGGCGAAGCACTTGGCGAATTACAGGTACTGCAACTTAAAGTTGTTGAAGGATTCCAACTTACATTAGCAATCGATGGTGTACAGCTAATGGATACTGCACTACCGCTACAAACGGTTTGATTGGCACCTGTGGTTACAGTTGGAGCTGCCGTTAATGTCAGAATCACAGAATCTTTACCGGTACAAGCGCCGTTGCTGCTTTGTAAATAATATGTTGTAGTAGCAGTAGGTGATGCTATCGGATTTGAACAAGCTGCACAACTAAGTGTGGAGGCCGGAGACCAAGTAAAACTTCCATTACTACTTGTTGCTGATAAATGTGCCGTATCACCGGTACATAAAAAGTGATTGTTGTTTAGAATATTAACGGCTGGAGTAGCATTTACAGTAACGGTAACGTAAGCCGTATCAAAGCATAAACCGTTTGCTACTTGAACACCATAGGTTGTTGTTGCTAATGGTATTGCTGTTGGGTTATTGCAAGTGGTGCATCCTAATGCAGTACCTTGAAACCAATTGTAAGTGCTGCCACCAGAAGCGGACAATTGTACCGTAGAGCCGGCACATACTGCAGCCACTGCAGGTGCGTTGGCAACCGGCATTATCGCTGCATGTATAACTATAGAATCTGATTTAGAACAAGAGCCTGTGCTGGCTGTTAAGTGGTAGGTTGTAGTTGCACTTGGACTAGCAATAGGTGTTAAACATGTTGTACAACTTAAGCCAAGGCCAGGTGTCCAGGCAAAAGTAGAGCCGTTACTTATGGCATTAATTTGAGCACTAGTTCCGGAACAAACCGTAAAACTTGCCGGCATGGTGATTGTAACACCCGGAATTACCATAATGATAGCAGTATCGGTATAGGAACAGCCTGAACTGCTGGCCGTTACTATATATGAAGTTGTTGTGGACGGTGTTGCAATTGGATTAGCACATGTGGTACAGGACAAACCGGATGCAGGAGACCATGTATAACTTGTTGCACCGGTTGCGAGCAATTGAACCGCATTACCACCACAAATTGTTGTATCTGGCGTAGCATGTAAATTTGCCGCATTAATAGTGCTGGCTTTTTGTAAAACCAAACCAGAAAGTGTACCGCCATTCCCACCGGCTGTTGCATTATTATTAGAGCCTGCACAAGCAGATGGTGCATTCGAGTTTACGGTTAATCCTGCAATCCCTCCATTTGCTTGAAACGTGATATTGGCAGAAGGTGCAGCACCATTATACCATAATAAACCACCACTTCCACCGCCTCCTGTTCCATGGCAATAATTACTATTTGGATTATAGCCATTGTCTTGATCGCTACCT
Source organism: Chitinophagales bacterium (assembly GCA_023251415.1). Lineage (GTDB taxonomy): Bacteria > Bacteroidota > Bacteroidia > Chitinophagales > CAIODY01 > JAHEYX01. The sequence continues at coordinate 902 of JAHEYX010000024.1, read as the reverse complement.
TTTCCACCTTTTGCTTCTATGGTTATGGCTGAAGTTACACTATTTACATCCAATAGTAAACTACCACCAGCGCCACCACCGCCTCCGCCATCCGAACTGGCTAATACATTATCGAGACCGTTAGTACGAATAACTCCATTTGAACCATTAATTTGACTGGCATGGATAATAATTATTCCTCCACCGTTAACACCACCGGTTCCATAGCCGTTATTATCATGACCTGCACCTGATCCACCACCCATAAATACCTTATTGGTTGCATTTGAATACGCGAACGACTTACCCCCTCTACCCGGAAATGGTCCCGGGCAAGAAAAGAAACTTGAAATTTTTTCTCCACCTTGACCTCCGGCAGCAAAATTACCACCGCCACCACCACCTGAATTGTGATCATCACCACCGCCACCACCACTGCCTTGCGCACCGGCACCTCCTTGCATATTGGCCCCATAATGACGTCCAAAGCCTTCTCCTTTATATGCTCCTAAATTACTAGTTACAGTATAAAAATAGCCATTCACACCACCGAATGTGCCTGCCCAAGATGTAGTGGTACTATAATAAGCTCCACCTCTAAAGCCTTTACCACTAACATCAATACTTGCGGTGGCACCGGCTATACAATTAATAGTACCGGAAGCATTCAACACAACTATCCCACCGCTTCTTCCGTCCCAATTTGGACAAGTTATAGTAGATGTTATAGTAGGGTTATTGTAATAAGGCACCCGTATAACTTGAACATTGGCACCTGAAGTTGAGTAAGAATTAAGTATCGAATATTTACATTTTATGGTATTGCCTGCCTTCGAAAGTACTTCATTGAATTCGTAATTACCGGCATTTCCGATAGCCAAAGTGGTTCCAAATGAAGCGGCATTAGCAGAATCCAAGATAGC
>JAHEYX010000291.1 GCA_023251415.1 Chitinophagales bacterium | reverse complement strand
ACTTTACAGCATAGAAATTTGCATTCACATAAGCCACAACAGCAGGGTCTTTAAAGGTACTGGCATCCATTCGTTTGCACCAACCGCACCAATCGGTATACACATCGATCATCATCTTTTTGGGATGTGTTTTACTTAAATTGATTGCGGTTTGCATGTCCATCCATTTAATTTCTTCAGCCGGAGCAGCTTTGGTTTGCGCCTGGTTCTTATAGATAACAACGGCAACCATTATACTGATTAAGGTAAAAAGAACGAGTGCTTTTTTCATGCGTTTAAATTTGTTACAAATTAAGTTGAAAATAGTTAAACGACGAAAAATTTAGTGAATAAGAACTTAAAACGGTATATCCCGCCAATCCACCTGATAAGTACTGGTGTTAGACTGGTTTCAAAATGCTGTTTGGTATTAGGAATGAAATTATAGAACAGTTACTATTGCAGCGTCGGATTAGAAATTCTCCAAACAGAACGCTATTTAATAATTATTTCCTAGTATTTTCGTTCATGTTTCTTTAAAACTAACCGAATGAATATTTACAAGAATGAATTTCGTTTTCGAATTGCGTTATTAGTATCGGCTTTGTTTATTATCAGTGCTACCTTATGGTACACGCATTTACTTGCCGATAAATTAGCGGTTGAAGAACGCAAACGCATGCAATTATTGGCTGATGCCTACGAGCGTTTGAATCAATCGAACGAGAATACCGACATTACGTTTCTATTGAACATTATCGAACAAAACAAAACTGTGCCTTTAATATTAACCAATCAAAATTTAGAGATTCAGGGGCAACGTAATTTTGATTCCAGTAAAGCGGTTAGTCCTCAATTTTTGAACAACGAATTGCTGAAAATGGCCGAAAATGGTGATTCTATAAGCATACGTTACAACGGTAAAGTGATTCAATACATATTCTATAAAGACTCCAATTTATTAATAGAATTGAAGTACTTCCCGTATATCCAATTATTGATTATTTGTATATTTCTACTGGTAGCTTATTTAGCATTTTTCTCGTCGCAGCGTTCGGTTCAGAATCAATTATGGGTAGGTATGGCAAAAGAAACGGCACATCAAATTGCTACGCCCCTATCCTCCCTATCGGCTTGGATAGCACATTTGCAGGAAAAAACAGATCAGCCCGATATACAACAAACCATAATACCGGAGATGCAAAGTGATATTTCTCGCTTGGAAATTATTACCGAACGTTTTTCAAAAATTGGCTCTGCACCTGAATTACAAGCCAATGAAATTGTAGCTCCGTTGCAACAAATCATGGATTACATGAAACGTCGGGCCAGCAATAAAATTCAGTTTATTTTAAAGAGCGAAGTGGAAGCCGGTTTAAAAATCAATTACAATGCACCATTATTAAATTGGGTGATGGAGAACTTATTAAAGAATGCCTTGGATGCTATGGATGGAAGCGGAATAATTGAAATTCAGTTAACGACTACTGCTAAACACTTCATTATTGATGTAAAGGATAGTGGAAAAGGCATTCCATCCGATAAATTTAACACTGTATTTCGTCCGGGTTATAGCACTAAAAAACGCGGTTGGGGATTGGGTTTAGCTTTGTGTAAGCGGATCATTGAAGAATACCATAAAGGTAAAATAATGGTTAAAGAATCGGTACTTGGAAAAGGTACTACATTTCGAATACTGTTATTGAAATAAAAAAAGCCGGCGTATTGCTACAACCGGCTTTTAGAGAATAAAACTAAAACCAACTAATTGAACTCTCTTATCTTAAGTTTATAACGTTAATTTTTATTCTACAATATCCAATTCGCGGATAATATTTTTAGCATTTCCGATTTTATCTACACACCACAACACATAACGCACATCGACACAGATGGTACGTTTTTGATCGCCACTGAAATCGATGTCGCCGCTCATTGCTTCCCAGTTACCATCGAAAGCAATACCGATTTGTTCGCCATTTGCATTCATAACCGGACTACCGCTATTACCACCGGTGATGTCGTTAGTAGTTAAAAAGCAAACCGGTAATTTTTTAGTGTTTTTATCGGCATAACGACCATAATCATGGGCCATTAACAAATCGTGCTGTTTTTGAGGAACTTTGAATTCTTCGTTGGTATTGTCTTCTTTTTCCAAAATACCTTCAGCAGTAGTGTAATAATTGTAGTGAATTGCGTCTAAGCCGTCGTATTCTTTCACGTTACCAAAAGTTAAACGTTCGGTGCTATTGGCATCCGGATAGTATGATTTTTCAGGATTCATTTCCAACATACGCTTCAACAAAGCTATTTGCGCTTGTTCTGCAGAAGATTTAGCGAAGTAATTTCTTCTGTAATGACCAAAAATCATATCCATAAATTTAATGAATGGATCATTTTTGAAGCTTTTGCGAGTTACGTTATCCAAGAATTTATTCAAGCCGGTGGTATCATCGTCTAAGCTTGATTTTTTAAACAATTTAGCCACATACTTTTCAGCGGTAGCTGCTTGATCGGTAGAACCTTCAAAAATAGCTGTAAATTCTGGAGCACGCTGGTCGGCAGGAATATCGTTGTACATCATCACCATTAATTTGGCAATGGTTTTCATTTCAGTTGGCGCATTGTAATCTTTGAAGAAATCGGCACCAATTTCTTTCATTTGACCTAAAGCTTTTTTCAAGGCTTCATCGGAGCCGCTTGGTGAATTCACTGCTTCGTAGCCCATTCCATACATACTCAAGACAATGGTACCCAAGAATGGTTCGGCAGAAACGCCATAACGAATAATTGAACGGTATTTATCATAAGGTTTAAAGTCGTCGTAGGTTTTGTTCATGTCGTCGAATAAAGTTCCGAACTCTTCCGTACGTTTTACATCATAAGCAATCCAACTGCGTAAGGCGGCTTCTCTTTTTTGTAACGATTCAACGGTACGTAAACGCTTTAATTGAGCCGTTTGACCAATAGCATATTTGTAGTAGTTCATTTTTTGAGCATATACAGAAGCCAATTTCAAATTGATACCAGGATCTTTATCCATATCAGCTTTCATGGTTTCAGTAATTGTTTTCCAATAAGAAATCCAGATTGGATTCATCACATTTTGACGCATTTCAATTTCGCGGCTGAATTCATAACGATTGGTACGACCAGGGAAACCCATAATCATTGCATAATCGTTGTTTTGAATACCTTTTAAAGAAATCGGCAAATGGTGTTTAGGAACGAAAGGTTTGTTGTTAGGTGAATACGGAGCCGGTTTATTATCGGCACCGGCATAAATACGCATGATGCTGAAATCACCGGTATGACGAGGCCACATCCAGTTATCGGTATCCCCACCGAATTTACCGATAGCAGCAGGAGGAGCAGCAACTAAACGAACATCGGTATATTTATCATAAACGAATAAGAAGTATTGGTTACCATTAAAGAATTCGGCAACCGTTACCATTTTATATTTTTCGGTTTTTTCGGCTTTAGCTAAAGAATCAGTGATTTTAGCCACTTTGGTACGACGTTCTTGTTCGCTTAAACCTTGCACCGCAGGTAAAACCTTGTCGGTGATGTCGGTGATATGATCTAAGATAGCGGCATAAGCAGTAGAAGTTAATTCTTGCGATTTTTCATACGCCCAAAAGCCATTTTCTAAATAATTGTTGGAAGTTGAAGATTGCGATTGAATAGCATCAAAAGCACAATGGTGGTTAGTAAATAATAAACCTTCTTTACTAACAATTTCGGCTGTACAGAAACCGCCTAAAGAAACGATAGCATCTTTAACAGACGCGTGGTTGATGTCGTAAATGTCTTGTGGAGTTAATTTAAGACCTGCGCGTTGCATGTCGTTGTAATTTTTGCCAATCAAAGAAGGAATCCACATCCCCTCATCGGCACGAGCCATTAAAAAGCTAAAGCAGAGGAGCAACGAAAAAAGCGTGATTTTTTTGTTCATTTGTTTTTTGTTTAGAGTGAAAATAGGCGTTGGTTTTACGTTTTACGGGCACAAAGCTACACATAAAAAAGGTGTGCTTTATACCCCAATTTATCCCCCAATGTTAGTTTTTTAATAAGAATTGTTAACTTTGGTTATATAATCACTTGTAAATGAATGCTATTCGATTTATTAATACTAAAATACAAGCGTGTGTTGCTCTTTTATTAGGCTTATGCTGTTTCGTCTTTGCTGCAGAACGTATCATGCATCCGGACACTTCGGAAATGCTGCTGTATATGATCAATCAAGAAAGCATACAACTTCCGTTTCACCGATTTATTGCAGGT
>JAHEYX010000290.1 GCA_023251415.1 Chitinophagales bacterium | reverse complement strand
ATTATAACACATGCGCTTTAAGCCCATAGGTTGATAGAAATTACGGTTGAGGTAGCTTTCCATGGTTTCATTCCCTAAAATGCGTTCACAAATGCGTTTCATGAAATACATGTCTAAATCGCTGTACACGTATTTACCGGGGGTTTTGATTTCACTTTTATAAATCATTTGCCACATGGTATCGACGTAAGCGCTATCGATAAACATATTGGCTGCTACTTGCAGCTGGTGTTTAGCATCTTTAACTGCAGCAAGGTTAGCCCCCCAATTCCCGTTGGCATCGATACAATTCTTATAAAAAGGAAGGAAAGGAACCAAGCCGGCTTGATGCAGCAGCAAGTCTTTTACTTTTATTTTCTTTTTGTTGGTTTTTTTAGCTTCCGGAAGATAGTCATAAATGGTTTTGTTCAAATTCAGGCGTCCTTCTTCAACCAATTTCATGCAGCATAAGGTAGTAGCAGCAATTTTAGTGATGGAAGCTAGGTCGTATAGATCTGTATTATCTACAGCCTGTGAGGACTCGTAAGTAAACGCACCGAATGCTTTTCGGTAGAATAATTCTCCATTTTTCATTACTACGATTTCACATCCAGGAAATGCTTTTTGAGTAATGGCATCATCCACTAAACTATCGATTTGATGCAAATAGGATTTACCAATAAGCGGACTCGAGAAATTTGGCAGTACTGCTTGCTTTTTAATTAGTGGTGCTGTTTTTAATGTAGCACCGCTTCCGGCTTTAAATTGCGGCATTGCAGAAGCACTAACCGGTAATTTACCTTTAACCGGAATTAGTCCGAGCAATGCATTCGCAGCAGTTTGATGGGTAAAGGCATTATCTTCGTACATCACCCAATTTGTGGCTGTAGGATTTGCAAATTTTAATGCATAAGGGTTTCCGAAAAAGAACACATTACAATGTTGCGTTTTTACATCCAAACTTTGCAAGAAATCGCGCAACGCCGAACTCAGGCCGTAGTCTTTTGAATTGAAACGGCTCATGGAATGGATATCGATAATTACATTCGGAAATTTGTTTAATGTATCTTGTAAAGCGGCATAATCGCTTAACATGGCATTAGCCGGTAAATGAAAACAGGCGATATTTAATTGCTTCTGTACTTGCTTCTGAAAAGCGCTGAGGGTATCGTTTCCAATACTGAGCGAAGCCGTTGTACCTGCTACAAAATGCCCGTTAGGAGTTAAAAACGTAATGGATTTATTTGCCGGAATGCAGGTGATGGCTTCATTGTATAATTGTTGAATGAAGGCTTCGCTGGCGTTTAATTCAGGAAGTAATTGAGCAGTTGTAATGGGTTGAAATTTATTTAAGCCTAATTTGTATTTGTAATATAATACCTTTCGTACGCGATTATCAATTTCTTCTTGGCTGATCAATTCCTTTTTAACTGCATTGAGAATAAGACCTACGGCGGCAGGTAGTTCGTCGCCAAACAACAACACATCATTACCGGCCAAAAGTGCTTTTAAATCGGCATTTCCTCCTGCGAAATAGTTGGCTACTCCTTTCATATTGAGGGCGTCAGTGAAAGTGAGACCTTGAAAACCATATTCCTCTTTTAGAATGCCGGTAATGATTTTACCTGATAAAGAGGCTGGTGTATGCAAATCGGGTTCGATAGCCGGTACAGCTAAATGCGCTACCATAACACTTTGCACGCCTTGATTAATAAGCGCTTTAAACGGAATCAAATCGAGCGAATCGAGGTGCTGGCGAGAATAATCGAGTACGGGTAAATCGAAATGCGAATCGACGCTGGTAGCTCCGTGACCCGGAAAATGTTTAGCACATGCCATAGCACCTGCACGTTGCAAGCCTTTCATGTAGGCTATTCCTTTATTGGTTACTTTGGTTGCATCTTCGCCAAAGGAACGGTCATTGATTACCGGATTAGCCGCATTGCTATTGATATCGACTACCGGGGCAAAGTTTACGGTTATTCCTAAACGTAAGCCTTGTTTGGCGATTCGATAGCCCATTTCTTCAATTAGTGAATCGTTTTGAATAGCGCCTAAGGTTAGTTCATGCGGAAAAGAGGTGATGTTTTCGACACGCATGGCCAATCCCCATTCATCATCCATGGCAAACATAAGTGGTGTTTTAGTGGATGCCTGCAATTGATTTACTAAACGGGCATGACGATTGGCGGAGCCTTGCATTAAAGTAATGCCACCTAGGTTAAAACGGCGCGCTGCTAATAAAGCTTTTTCGTTGTTGATGGAGTCTTTATTGGTCCAGACCGGTAAATTGAACAACTGCCCCACCCGTTCTGAATCAGTCATAGCAGCCAGTTGTGCTTCAATCCAGGTAGCAGTGTCGCCGGAAGTATGAAAATGTGTTACATAAGTATTTGGCTCGAATATTATCGTAGATTTTTTATTGGAGCTGCGTTTTTTACGTGTAGTTGCGCTGCTTTTTTTTGCTTTCTTACGATGTTGCGTTTTCGATGGAATTGCAACAGCAACGATACCGATACTCAACATCAAAAGGGCAATAATTGCAAAACGATTTTTCATGGTGGAACACTACAAACTAAAATTAAGTGAAGGAAATGCGCTAGCATAAAAGTGAAAAAGTTTTCTACCTTTCCGCTGCTATTTGAAAAGCTTTTTTCAACTTTGATTTGTGAAAACCCTTATAAATAGACAATTACATGCTGCATAAAACCGAAGGAATTGTTTTACGGGCTATTCCCTATGGAGAAACGAGCATGATCTGTACGATGTTTACTTTGCAGTTTGGCCGACAATCGTATTTGATTAATGGGGCTCGAAGTGCTAAAAGTAAAACGCGTGCTTTGTTGCAACCGCTAACTTTATTAGATTTAGTGGTTTACAAACGCGGTAATCGCAATTTAGAACGCATAAAGGAGCTGAAACCGTTACAATTGTATCATAGCATTCCGTTTGATCGTTTAAAGCGCAGCATAGGTTTGTTTATGAGTGAGTTGATTTATAAATCGATTGTAGAAGAAAATACCGATGAAGAGCTTTTCGTTTTTTTAAAGAACACATTATTAAGTTTAGACAGTGCGCCCGTAACTGCTCCTGACTATCCGATACGATTCATGTTGGAGTTGACGAAGTATTTGGGGTTTTATCCGCAAAGTGGTTATGAAATCTCGAACAGCTTTTTTGATATGCAACACGGTAGTTTTAGTTCACAAGCGCCCATGCATTTGAATTATTTGCATGGAACATTAAGTGGGTTGTTTGGTAAATTTATTTCTGAAGAAGATTTTGTACCTAAATCTGCAGAGCGTAAACAATTATTGCATGTTTTAGAAAATTATTATCGCTTGCATATACCGGGGTTTAATGGATTGGCATCGCCGGCTATACTTGAAGTGGTACTCTAATAATTTGAAGCCTTGCAACTAGCTCATTTATTGGAATTCCAATTTAGTTGTAATACAGAAATTCGAATTGCGTTGAAAGCGGCTCCTGACTTTAATTAAACAAGGTTTTGCCCTTATGTTCAATTTTATAAACGATTTGATAGTTGGGATTGAGTTTGGGTGCCAGCGAACAAAAAATGCGATCATTTTGCAACACGGCTAATCCACCGCAACTCGCATCTTCTATACACTTCACAATAAAACGATATGTTTTATCCTTGTCATTCACTAGCAATTTAGCGCTACATTCAGCATTGCATATATTACCGGGCAAGTCGATCCAAATACCTACAACGGTATGGTTACTAAAATCAACAGCAGGAAGTGAAGCTGTACATGCCGAAGAATCGAATAATTTGTGGTAAGTATAATCATCATCTATTCGAACTTGTGTGATAGTGCTGTTTACACAATTTGAAGACACAGCAAGTTCTTTAGTATTGATGGATTTATATCCCCTATTTTTACAAGCATTGCTAGTAAAAAGTAATGTTGAAAATACAAACCCTACCAGAAAAAAGTTTAGGAGAGTTTTCATTATTCAAATCTACCATTAAATTAATTCAAAAGTAAAATCATTAAACGTTTCATTGGATTTAATTCCTCCACACGAATGAAATAAAGCTTGTGCGGCGTGATTATCCGTTGCGGTGCCCAACCACAATTCACTTACTTGATCGGCTTTTAATTGTTGACAGATGCTTTCCATTAGCAATCTACCTGCACCTTTTCTTCGGTGTTCAGCGAGAACTTCAATATCATATAAATATGCTAAATAATTGTTATCGTATAAAGATGGGAAACGATAGACCAGTGCATAAGCAATGATTACTTGTTCATTTTCACAGCGAA
>JAHEYX010000289.1:523-4309 GCA_023251415.1 Chitinophagales bacterium | reverse complement strand
CGAATCCGTAATTCCGGTCTTTGCGAACTTAATCGTAATGCCACAATTTTTGATGGCCGGTACATTTTTCAGTATCGAAAATTTCCCGACATGGTTACAACCAGTTAGTAGAGCCATGCCATTGACCTATATGAACGATGCCATGCGTAAAGTGGCTTTCGAAGGCCTAAGCCTTTGGGATGTTAAAATGCAATTAGGAATAATGATGTTGTGGGGAATCGTAATCTACTTTATCGCAGTGCGTGTATTTAAATGGGAGTAACATTGCTTGTTACGGTTTTATTAAACAACTTTGAGTATGAAATCAAATCGCTTGATTAATCAGCGTAGTCCGTATTTATTACAACATGCACACAACCCGGTTGACTGGTATCCTTGGGGCGATGAAGCATTAACTCGCGCAAGAAAAGAAAATAAACCCGTGTTGATTAGTATTGGCTACAGCAGTTGTCATTGGTGTCATGTAATGGAACGTGAAAGTTTTGAAGATGAAGAAACTGCAGCCCTCATGAACGCTCAATTTGTTTGTATAAAAATTGATCGCGAAGAACGTCCCGATTTGGATCATGTTTATATGGAGGCGGTTCAAATTCTTACCGGTAGCGGTGGTTGGCCTTTAAACGTTTTTCTAACTCCTGATCTTAAACCGTTTTATGGTGGAACATACTATCCTCCAATACCTGCACACAACCGCCCTTCATGGAAAGAAGTGTTGATGCATTTGTCAACTGCTTTTCAAACCAATCGTGATGAAGTGGAAGCACAAGCAGATAAATTAATGGATTATATCCACAAAAACAATCAAACTTCCTTTACTGCAAACCTGCAAGCGATTGCTCCATCAGACGAGTTGCTAAGTAAAAGTGAGTTGGAAAAAATATACAACCAACTGCAACTTCGCATGGATAAGTTGAATGGTGGGTTCGAACAAGCCCCTAAATTTTTAGGGACATTCAGCTTACGTTGGTTAATTTGGTATAGTTGTCAGTATAAAAACGAAGCTGCCTTAACTCATGCACAACTGAGTTTGAATCAAATGCTTGCCGGTGGAATTTATGATCAACTTGGTGGAGGAATTTCACGTTACAGCACCGACAATCGGTGGTTAGTGCCGCACTTTGAGAAAATGTTATACGACAATGCACTGCTACTTATGGCATTGGCAGAGGCTTATACGTTAACCAAAGCCGCAACGTACAGCGACGGAATGCACTCCATCGTTACGTTTTTGAAACAGGAAATGTGTAGCACCGACAATTTGTTCTACTCCGCTTTAGATGCCGATTCTGAAGGTGTAGAAGGGAAATTTTATGTTTGGGATAAAGCAGAAATTGATGCTATACTTGGCCCTGATGCCGCACTGTTTAATGCCTTTTACCAAGTCAGTGAAAACGGAAATTGGGAAGCGAAAAATATTTTACATCACACACAGTCTTTAGCTGAATTTGCCGCTAGCCATCAACTAAATGAAGCGACACTTAAAGCGCAATTCGCTGCTAGTAAACAATTGCTTTTAGCAGTACGTAATAATAGGATTCGTCCACTATTAGACAATAAAATACAATGTTCGTGGAATGCCTTATTAACAACTGCTTTATGCAGCTGTTACCAAGCTACCGGTGTTCAAGCTTATCGTGAATTAGCGTTGAAACAATTAGACAGCTTATTATCGCGATTCAAAAACCCCGAACAGGTCAATCATATTATTGACTCCGAAAATTACTCACCCGGATTTTTAGAAGACTATGCATATTTGGCAGAAGCGTGTATTCATGCCTATGCCATTAGTGGTAACGAATCTTATTTGCTGCGCGCAAACGAGCTTACCAAAACCGTTATCAAACAATTTACCTTAGCACATAGTTCGTTTTTTTCCTTTACCGCTGCTACGCAAGCCGATATAATTATTGCCAAACAAGAAATTTATGACGGAGCTACACCTGCCGCTAATTCAGTAATGAACAAGGTGTTGTTGCAATTGCATCATTATTTCGAAAACCCGGCTTATTTAGCATTGGCACAACAACAATTGCGTCAAATAAAAGCCGGCCTTGTGCAATACCCTACTTCATTCGCAAATTGGGCTATGAACGCCGCTTTTGAAACGAGTGGCTGGAATGAGATTACTTTTATTAATTGTTCAACTTCACCATTAGCAACTAGTTTACAAGGGTATTATTTACCGAATGCGGTTTATTTACATTATTCGAGTGATTTAGTGAGTAAGATACCGGTATTGCAACACCTAAAAAGTAATGAAACAGCCATACAATGGTGTGTGCATCAAACCTGTAAGCCTTTAATAAAAAGTGAAAGTGAATGGCAACAGGTGTATAGCGAACAATTCCCAAATGAACGGTTATTATAATTTTAAAGCGGAAGTTTTAGCTTTGTAGTTTATATCACTAAAATGCATATCCATTCCAATTTCGAACTCAAACCATACAATACATTCGGTATTGCTGCATCTGCTGAGTTCTTTACACGTATTCAAACTATTGAACAAGCACAGGAATTGGTAAGCGATTCAAATTGGAAGGAACGCATACGATTGGTTTTAGGTGGTGGCAGTAATATTTTATTAACTCAAAATGTGCAGGGTTTAGTTGTAAAAAATGAATTGAAAGGCATTAAAGTAGTGGAAGAATCGACATCGACTATTTTGGTTGAAGCAGCGGCAGGCGAAACTTGGCACCCATTTGTGCAATATTGTATTGCTCATGATTGGGCCGGTTTAGAAAACTTATCTTTGATTCCGGGTTGTGTTGGCGCTTCTCCCATGCAAAACATTGGTGCTTATGGTGTTGAACTAAAAGATGTCTTTGAACGCTTGACTGCTTTGCATATTCCTACCGGAGCAATGCACACCTTTACGAAGGCTGACTGTGCTTTTGCTTATCGTGAAAGTGTTTTTAAGCGTAAATTTAAAGGCGAATACCTCATTTGTTCTGTAGTATTTCGATTAAGTAAGAATCCGGTTTTTCATACTTCTTATGGTGCCATTGCCACGCAATTAGCACAAATGGGCATTACCTCATTGTCTATAAGAGCCATTGCAGATGCGGTTATTGCCATACGTACCTCCAAATTACCCGACCCTGCTCAAATCGGCAATGCCGGAAGTTTTTTCAAAAATCCGGAATTAAGCAACGAAGCTTTTCTTGCTTTTCAACAAAATCACCCCAATGCTCCGGCTTATCCCTTACCCAATGGTGGGGCTAAAGTGGCTGCAGGATGGCTAATTGAGCAATGTGGTTGGAAGGGGAAACGCATTGGAGATTGTGGCGTACATACTCAACAAGCCTTAGTATTAGTGAATTATGGTAATGCCACCGGTGCCGAACTGCTTGCATTGTCCAATAACATCATTAACACAGTTGCCGATAAATTTGGCATTCAACTCGAACGTGAAGTGAACCTTTTATAGCCTATTGCTGAGTTAGTTTGCTTTTTTTTGAAAATATATTTTGCAAAACCTAAATTGGTATCTAATTTGCAAGCTCAATACAAAATAACAATCATGAAAAAAATACTGCTTGCTTTTTGTGCTTTAAGTTTGGTTATCGCCAGTTTTAAAGTACCTGCTCTTTCACAAACCCCCGCTTCTGAAGTACCTTCCGTAATGGTAAAAAACCTAAACGGTGAAAATGTCGACTTCAAAACGGTTGTAAAACCCGGTCGAATTACAGTAGTTAGTTTTTGGGCTACTTGGTGCGTACCTTGTAAAAAAGAAATCAATAATTTAGCTGAAGTGATGCCGGAATGGGTAAAAACAATGGATTTTGA
>JAHEYX010000289.1:0-513 GCA_023251415.1 Chitinophagales bacterium | reverse complement strand
GTTAAATCTTATGTGAATGGTCAAAAATGGGATTTCAAAACCTTTATGGATCCAAATCAAGATTTGAAACGTTTATTGAATTTTCAAACAATACCGTATACCGTGATTTTTGATAAAGACGGTAAAATAGCCTATACCCATACCGGTTATGTAGAAGGTGATGAATTCATTTTGAAAGAAAAAATTAAACAATTGCTTGCTGCTAAATAAGCCGTAAAAAAATAAAAGCCCCGAAATTAAAGTGTTTCGGGGCTTTTTTATGCTCGTAAAATTATTATCGTGTAAGTACGATAAAGTCTTTAATGAGTGTTTTAATAAAATCTATATTGGTGGGTTCCTGATGCTCTGTTAAATCCATAACTTTCATCAAACGTTCTGTACAAAGATCAACAGCCTCGGCATGTGCTTCATTACGATACTTTTGAAAATCTTCTAAAATCGTTTTTGCCAACACAATATCTTGCTCTCTTAAACGTGTTACATTACGATACACCGGGGTGTAATTTTCCAACG
>JAHEYX010000023.1:2455-17312 GCA_023251415.1 Chitinophagales bacterium | reverse complement strand
GCACCCTAAGCCTTTTAGCAAGTGGAATAGCCGGTCATTGCGGAAAATCAACCAATACCTTACGCATAAAAGTAAGACGTGATTTAACAGGCAATTGGACAATTTGGAGCGATACTGTTGGCGGGCATCATTTTAATCAAGAGTGCGTTGCTTTTGATAACAGCATTAGCAATACCGCCTATTTTGGATGGAGGTGCTTATACACCAGTACGCGCAGCGATAAATTTTATTTTGATGATGTTTATATAGGAGCGCCTGTTATTGATGTAACACCTCCGCAGTTAATCAATGTTCTTGTGGACGATCAACAACGATTAAGTTTACAATTTGACGAAGAGCTAAACACGACTAGTTCAAGTCAATTAAAAAATTTTATTGTTTCCAATGGAATAGGAAATCCCGATTCTGTTCAATTGGATGTTGTTGATTTCAGTTTGTTGCAGCTGCATTTTAATCACCCTTTCCAAACCGCCAATTATCAATTACAGGTGGATTCCATAAGTGATGTGAGTAACAATTATACCGGCGTAATTACTACCAATTTCAATTACCATGAACCGCAACAATTTGATGTGTTGATAACGGAATTGATGGCTGATCCTGCTCCGGTTGTTAATTTGCCGAACTATGAATACATCGAATTGTATAACAACAGTGGGGTTGACCTTGATTTAAAAAACTGGCGTATTGGTGATTCATCAAACAGTTATATTGTAAGTCCAAAACGATTTATTTTTAAAGCAGATAGTTTTCTAATTCTCTGTTCAACTACTGCTACTACTCATTTGCAATCCTATGGCACTGTAAAAGCACCAAGTGGATTTCCTTCTTTAAATAATACCGGAGACGTAATTCAATTAACAAGTCCAAGCGGATTAAACATACATACCGTTATTTATACCGACGATTGGTACGGCTCTTCGATTAAAAAAGACGGAGGCTGGAGTTTAGAACTTATTGACCGAAGTAATCCGTGTAATGGTAGCAAAAATTGGAAAGCCAGTGAAGCCAATGACGGCGGTACCCCCGGAAAATTAAATTCGGTAAATGGCATTCAACCCGATATTACTGCACCGCGATTAGAACGTGCTTATGTTTTAGCCGACACGATTATACGTTTGGTATTTAATGAAACCTTGTTGCCCGGTTCTATTACATGGCCTTCGAATTATTCCTGTGTTCCAAGTGTAGGAAGCATTACCAGTGCAACTTTACATGGTTTCGAAAAAAAAGAAGTAGAGCTGCACTTTAGTACAAAACTGCAATCCAATGTAGTGTATTGCATTACAGTTCAAAATATAAGCGATTGCAGTTTAAATACTGTAAACTATTTCAACTCCACCAAATTCGGAATTCCGCTTGCAGTGGATAGCGGTGATTTGCTAATTAATGAAATTCTATTCAACCCCAAACCTAATAGCTACGACTTTATCGAAATCTATAACCAAAGCGATAAGTTGCTTGACATTCACCATTTAAAAATAGCGAATCGAAATAGTTTGGGAGAAATGGATAACAGTATAGCGATAGCTGATTTACCTTATTTGTGTTTCCCTAAAACTTATATTGTACTTACGTATGACAAGGCAAATTTGGTGTTGAACTATCCTTGCAAAGAAGAAAATGCAATAATTGAAAACACGCATTTACCCAGCATGAACGACGATGAAGGATACGTATTACTTTTAAAACCGAATGGTGATCGACTAGACGAATTGCATTATTCTGAAAAATGGCATTTTCCATTGCTGGATGATGTGGAAGGCGTTTCATTAGAACGTATTTCGGTAAGCAAACCCACTCAAGATGAACAGAATTGGCACAGTGCAGCTTCAGTTGTTGGATTTGCTACACCTACCTCAATTAATTCACAAACTTATACCGGAACCAATGATTTATCGAATGCGATAAGTTGCGAGCCAACGGTGTTTTCGCCCGATAATGATGGAATAAAAGATTATTTAACGATAGCTTATAATTTTGATCAGCCCGGAAATGTGTGCACTATTAAAGTTTTTGATATTGATGGATTATTGATAAAAACAATTATTGCCAATGCTACCTTAAATCAAAATGGTAGTTTCAGGTGGGATGGCACAAATCAAGATGGTCGTGCCCTCCCTTATGGGTATTATATTATAGCTATTGAAACGTATAACCTTACTGGTAAAATTCAACACTACAAAACTTCCTGTGTAGTGGCCGGAAAAAACTAGTGTTTATCAAACTGTTTTAACTCTTCCATCATTTGCTCAACAGTCACTTCTTTATAATTCAATTCGACTTCGGCTGTAGGATCTGTAACGGCTTGTATAGCCAAGAAAGCTTTACCATTTTCATATTTTAATGCAAACACTTTAATTGGTTCATTTTTAGGAATTCCGATAAAGTTGTACGTATCACCATTTACTCCCATGTATGGAAAAATCATATTCATTCTAGTGAAAACCAATTTACAATCTACATTTGGCGCTATTACCTGATTTAAACGAATAGTGCATTTTGCATTTTCAGGTATCGCATAAAATGCATCGCAATTTGCCCATCCCATTTTTTTTATACTGAAAATATTATATAAAAGGCTATTATCCATTGCACCACTTTTAACAGACTCTTTCAACAATACTTCATATAATTTTTTAGGAGTTTTAACACCATATTTTTGCATCAATCGTTTTAAATCTGCACAACTCAAATTATTCCTTAACACAGCAGGTGTCGTATTTATGGAAATTCCACCAGCTATCTTGGTTTGACCTCCATTGTTTATCGAACCCTTTTTTGCGATACTTTTATTTCTTCTAAGTTGTTTTTGACAAGTTCTAAAAGCCTTGTTTTGTGCTCTTATAGAACTATTAAAAGTTCCTTGAATAGGTTTAAATACGCGCTTAACTCGCCCAAAGAAAAATGGCACTTTCTTACACTCCAATACATCTAACTCACCAAGGCAATCTCTATAATTTTTGAAATTTACTGATTCAAGTAATGCTAAGTTAGATTGAGTTGGAGCGTTTTGTTGCGCCATCCAATTGACAAAACGCTGATGCTCGTTATTTCCTCCGGTAAATAGCTGCATATTTGGATTTATACTATCAGTTGGCATTAAAGCCGTTACCCCGTTTTGCATAATTGGTTCGAGCACTTTCCCATTACAATCCTTTACACGCGTATAAATCATACCTTGCGTCACTATGGGCTGTCCATTGGATGCGGTGCTTAAATTATCCAACAACATACTCGACTTATTGTAGTCCTCCCTGAGCTCAACGGTTAATGCATTATTAGGGCAATTGGTTTTACGAAATGAGGCGGCAGAAATTTTCAGGATGGTGCCTTGCTTACCTATAATCATCGTATCGCGAAGTGCATTAATAGTAAATTGCTGTAGTGGTGTTTGAAGTTTTGCATACAATTCGGCTATTGGGGGAATTTCAGGCTTTGGTAAAGGTTTGGGTATAGGCGTTACGATTGACTTTTTAGCGATTGCTTTGCTGTTATCCAAATTTATTACCCGTATATCTACACGACGATTCTTTTGTTTACCCTTATCTGATTCGTTTTCTGCAATTGGCTTTGACTCTCCTAATGCTTGTTCGCTGAAGTTGGATAAATTGACTCCCTTAGTTAACAGATATTGCTTTACTGCTTCACAACGGTTCTTAGAAAGATTCAAATTGTAAAGGGAGTCACCAACATTATCGGTATTTCCATTAATAACAATCCGGTACTTTTTTAAAGTCTTAATTGAATCGTAAAGTAGTTGCAATCGCATTTGCGCATCGGCATTAAGGTCAAATTTATCGGATGCGAAATAAACACTGGTACTGATTTGCGAGGTGCGAACTTGCTTGGTTTGTACTTGTGCAAATGTATAAGTTAACGTTAGCCATAAAAAACAAAAACAGGAGAGGAGCATTAGTTTTTTCATGATATGGTCGTTTTAAAGGGTTCAAGTTTTAAACGACTATCAATCAAAAAATGTTTCACTAACTCTAAAACAAATTACCCTAAAGCCCATTTTTTTAAACGAGCAATACTAGTTATTTCCTTCCCTATTCCAATTACGGAAACAAAATTTAATGGAAACTCCAGTAATACATGCAAGAAACTTAATAGCACCAACCAGATAAATCCAACTTGATAACTGTACATGTACAAAGCTACTGACACCAGCCATGCAGCTAAAATAACGATTAAACGTTGCTTAGGAATTTGATGCCAGCGTATAACATTGGTCTTCGAAAACCAATTCAGGTAATGATAAGTATAAGCATAAGCAATGAATCGTTGTAATGCTATTCCTGCGGTAGAGTGGAATATTTTATCCAGGTCATTATTCGTTAATTGTTGCAAGGATTCGAATTTGGTATGAAAGAATGTATATAATGTAAGCTGATTTAAGCTGATAAAATTATCATAAGCGGCTAAACCATACGACGTAATCGGAATGCCAACTTTGCCGGGTGCTACAACAAAGAACAAAACCGGAACCAACAGCATTACAAAAAAAGAAAGTACACCACTAACGCTTCTTGATTTTAATGCCCCGTATAAAACAAACAATGCTGTAAAAATAAATACATGCACCAAGGTTGGTAAATACACCAATAAGAAAATGTATAAATATTCAGAAGCAAAGGATAATAGCCAGACTACCAAAACCCCAATCCATTTCAACCAGTTATCTTTAATCAATACAAACACCAATGCGCTAAAAAAGGCTGTGAACATGGCTTTATACGAAAAATGACTGTCCAAATGTAAATACAATTCCAAGCGACTATCTAATAAGGCAAGTACCAGTAATAAACCGGCAATAATAAGAATAACCACATCGTACTTTCCTTTTACAAAATAATTGCGATCGTGCAGCCAAGAAATTTCCGTTAAATAATGCAAAGGCCCCAAAATAGCATAGGCCATTAAAAACACTTCAAATGGCATTACAAAAGCAGCGATTGCCGAAAATAGCATCAACCCGATATTGGCATAATTAATTTTTGAAGTTTGATCCATGAAAGTGAATTTATTTTTCAAAAATAATAATTCTGATGAATTATTTATATATATCAACTAGATGCAAATCCATAAATTAAGCAGTGCAAATGGCTTCGATAATTTTATTTTATGCCTTGGTTAACCCGCATCCAACAATAAATCCATACACCATTAACCAAAAATCAACAACTCAAATTCTTCCTCCGCTAAAAATATCCTAATTTAGCGCCACATTATGGAAAACAAGATACCTACTACTTCAATTGCCCAATTGGGTGAATTTGGCTTAATCGATCATTTAACCGCAAACTTTGCCGCTAAAAATCCCAATGTAATTCAATCCATTGGTGATGATTGTGCCGTACTCGAAACCGGCAACCCTACTCACTACCAAGTAGTAACAACCGACATTTTAACCGAAGGCATTCACTTCGATTTAACTTATACACCTCTTAAACATTTAGGCTACAAAGCTGTTGTGGCCAATGTTTCGGATATCTATGCCATGAACGGCACCCCACAGTACATTACCGTTTCGGTTGCCATCTCCAGTAAATATACCGTTGAGGCCATGGAAGAAATTTATAAAGGCATGTATTTGGCTTGCGAACGTTATGGCGTAGATTTAATAGGTGGTGATACTACTAGTTCTTTAAAAGGACTTTACATCAGCATTACAGCCATTGGCTCGGTTGAAAAAACGAAAGTAGCTTATCGCTCCGGAGCTAAAGCCAATCAATTGATTTGCGTTAGTGGCGATTTGGGCGCAGCTTTTATGGGTTTACAATTATTGGAACGTGAAAAACAAATATTCCGCGAGCATCCAAACGTGCAACCCGATTTAGAAAATCAACATTATTTGCTGGCACGTCAGTTAAAACCGGAAGCCCGTAAAGACCTTATTGAATTGTTGCAACTAAAAGAGGTTGTGCCTACTGCCATGATTGATGTTTCAGATGGCTTGAGCAGCGAAATCACGCACCTTTGTAAAAAAAGTAATTGTGGTGCGCAATTGTATGAAGAGAAAATTCCAATTCACTCCGACACGTATGAAATGGCTGTTAAAATGAATATCGATCCGGTATCTTGTTATATGAATGGAGGAGAAGATTATGAATTGTTATTTACCATTGATCAAAAGGATTATGAAAAATTAAAGGAAGAAAGCGATATTTCTATTATTGGACACATGACTACACCTGACCAAGGCATACGCATGATGAGTAAAGGCGGACAGTTGATTGATATTCGTGCTAAAGGCTGGAATTCATTTGAACCAAACAACCCTGAATAATCGAATATAAAAACCGTAATGTACATGAAAAAAGTATTTTACTTTGCCAGCTCACTTGCAATTAGTGCACTGCTACTCATCAACAGCAGTTGCCGTCGTGAAGGCCAAACAACAACTGCCGTAAGTATAAATAACGGATCGGCCAGTCATAACAACGGACAAAATTGCATGACGTGTCATCGAAGTGGAGGTCAAGCTTCCGGAGATGGTTGGTTTGTAGTGGGTGGCAGTGTATTTATGCCCGATAAAATTTCGTACAACCCGAATGGCAAAATTTTACTCTACCCCGGACCAAATGGAACCGGCAATGTGGTAGCTACGATTGAAGTAGATGGCAAAGGGAATTTTTACACTACGGATGCCATTGATTTTGGAAACGGCTTGTATCCTGCCGTTATTGGCAGTAATGGTACTATTAAATATATGGGACAAGTAACCCGCACCGGTGCTTGCAATGGCTGTCATGGCGTTAGTACCGATAAACTATGGGCCAATTAAGGGCTTGCATTTATTAACTTGAAGGTTGTTTTATTTTTAAATTTTATTATCAATAAGTTCACTAGTAGCGTGCGATAATGCTTATCTTTGCAACACTAGAAAATGGGGCTGTTTTTGGATTTGACAGCAATGTTCTTTGTTAGTAAGCATGCAGTGCGTTGAGAACAGTCAGCACTTTAAACTCCGTTTTCATACATTTACATGGCGAAAACGCCTATGCAATGGCTGCCTAATCCAGAGGATTACGCACCTTAGCTCCTTCGATTCGTTCTACTTCACCTTTCGAACCGAGCTTAGTCGATGAAGTAGCTGTTTATTCGGGAGCTGTGTAGAATAAAACTGTATAAAGCAGAGCTAAGTTGCGGGAATAGGTAGGTGATGAGCCTTCTCGCAGCCGACAAATAAATTATTACTAAGCATGTAGAAAGTTATCCGAGCCGTTGTCTGCACCCGGGTTCGAATCCCGGCAGCTCCACCATTTTCAATACCACAATCAGATCGAATAGTATTTCCTTTTCTTCTGATTACTTAATGCAAGTTTTTTCAAAACCATTTATTGCAATACCCCCAAATAGCTTATTTATTGAGCATTTGCCTTGTGGCTTACGGCAACAATAAGAACACGCTCAACAAAAAAAAGTCAAAAATAGATTTGTCCTTTTTTGGAAGCTGATTCCAAATTATTCCATTCAATAAGCACTAATAACTTACTTGCTTATTGATTTTGCGATATAGCTTAACGACCTGAACAACCACATATACCAATGCAACTAAATTAATGATATTCCATACTTGCAAAGCCAAATAATAAATCAATTGCCAATTGCTCATACTAGAAAAGCTGCCATAAAGCCCTTTGCTTGCATCCCAATTGTCGTCGTAATCCATTTGCAGCACTCCTAAAAATAAGTAGACTGCTGCATCAGCCATTAAAATGGAAACCCAATAAACTAAATTAATTAAACGAATTTTCGAAACGGCGTAACGCAATTGATGTAACATAATAAGGTAAAAAAGTAATCGGTAAACGAATATTCAAACCTATTATTGTACTAGCTCAAGCGCTCTAAAACACCTTTGCGTTTTATTAAGTTTTTATAATCCCATTGAATAATTGCTGCTTTCTTTAACCACTTTTTTAAGTCGGCAGCTTTGATATCATTCAGACTTGCATAACTTATTCCGGCTGCTTTAAACTTACCTTCATTTTTTAATGTAGCTTCTTCAAAGGTTTGTCCGCTCCAAAAAAGCAAACGCACGCCTGCTTTTAATTTGTGATAACCCACTATCGGATTATCGGCTATAAACCAAACCGGATGACCGTGATACAATTTACATTGAGCGCCTTTAAGTCCTTTGTTTATTTCTGTAGCTAAGGCTTCACAAATGGCTTTGTCGGTTTCGGCTAAGCCTGCATGATAGGCAAGAATTTCAGCATTCATAAGTTTGGGAGGGTTTATACGAATCGTAATTGTTGTTTATATTTTTATCGTTTACAATTTAGCTAATTGTGGTACATGTTTATATAAACACACATAAAATTTTTGTTCAGTGGGTTCATGATAAGGCCAAAAACTGATTCCTTTGGGTAGATCATGTTTATGTCGTTTAGCAGCCGATTGCTTTTCTGAGGCCGTGTACGGTAAAAAGAAGGTACAAGAATCAACACTCGAACGCAACAGGATTTTCGTTATGGGTTGTATAGCGCGTGTGAGTCCTTTTTCAAAATCCGGATGTTCAACATCCCAACGCGCATCCCATTTTCCGGGAAAATAAAATTCATTGTTCAATTCAAATTGCAGTAACGAATCGCTGAGTCGGTACTTTCCATAATAGAAACGTTGTGTATCGGATTTAACGGCAATGCTAGTGTAAATAATATTTCCTTTAGCGGTTAAGTACAACGAACCGGCCGGCAAGGATTCATCGGGAAGTAAATCATCAGCAGAGGCATTTTCTTGAAACAGATACAATTGATTGTTTGCAGCCGAGTCGTTAGTATTTGCCAGAGCTGCAGGTGTTTTAACGTTTGGATTGCTTGGATTGCAAGCAGTCAGCAGCCATAACAGCAGCATACTGTAATAAATTACGTTTCGCATGAGTAGTATATTTTAAGGAAATTAAAATTAATAAAAAGAATTGGGAAATGCAAAATGGATTTATTCACGCATCAAAGAGTAATATTCACAAACATTTCCAAAGGGGCGTAGCCCTACAATCTTCGTAGCGCAATATTTACAAATTATTCCAAAGGAGCGTAGCCATACAATCTTCGTAGAACTTTCCATGTATATATTTTTTTTCGTTCAGCCATTTTGATGAACCTGATTTTACCTGTTCCATCAATTTAGCAGGCGATTGCGTTGGATGCATGCCAACAAAAATAGGGGTATGGTCGGGATTACAATATATGGCATATGTTTTACATTTTTGGTTGCTTACTATGCCGCACATTATTTTTTCTAATTCGTCTCGGAACGATTCCTAGATTAAATTTCCGCTACCTTTCACCGAGAAAACAAATTGAATATATAGTTGGGTGTATGTGTTTGCCATAATAATATATCAGGACTACGTCCCTTTGATTTCGATTATTTATTTTTTACTACGAAGATTATAGGGCTACGCCCTTAAACTCAAAAATAATCAATAAATTAATTATTGACAGATTTCCAAATTGTTAAAAAAGACCCATCCAACGCGGCGGATTGCTATACACTAATGCTGTACCACTACTTTACGATTAAACTGCTTATTGGTAGTAGTAGTAATTTGTAAAAAATAAACGCCGATGGGAAGATTGGTTAATGCTATAATTTTTTGTTAGTTAGAATCAATTGCATGAAATGCATGTTACAAAATATTTATATCACCTAACTACCTCCACCTTCCCACCAAACACTTTCCCATCTTTACTTCGTACACTTACAAAATACATGGCATTGGGTAGGTGGCTTGTGCTGTATTCAAATTTATTTACGTCTAACGGAATTGCACTTGTTGCCATGCGTTGGCCAATAGCATTGTAAAGCGTTAATTGATAATTATCCCCAGCATCTTCGCTTCCAAATACAACTTTAATTTTCTGATTCGCAAAATCATAATATACTTTACCGCCGCTATTGACATGCACCACTACACTATCCCATGCTTTATAGCCACAACTATCCTTCAATTCTACATAGTAAGTAGTGGTTATTACTGGATATACTTCACCCGGGTTTTGAGCCGTGCTTGTAAAGTCAGTTAAACTGCTGTGCCAAGTAATACTATATGGTGGTTGTATTAAGTTGCTATTAACTATGCTTTGCAACTGAACCCCCTCACCCGCCTTTACTTCAGTTGTGCTTGCAGAAGCAGTTATTTCCGATAAATTTTCGATATAGATGGGGCTTAATCCATCCATTAGCATGTTTGTTACATAACTGCCGGAAATAGATTGTTTTGGAGCAAAAGTAAGGTATGTATAGTTTTTAGAAGGCGTGAATACAGCTTCGTATTGTCTCCAAAATGTATCTGTTACAGGCGATTGCCACAATAATTCATCATAGCTACATGGAGCAAAACCACCATAAATTTGCATTGCACCATAGACTTCTGAGTCACCTTTTTGAAATGAAAACCAAGTTGCTAAATATACTTTAAAACTGTGAATTTTGTATTTAATTAAAGGACAGTTTAAATTTGTAGATAAGTTAATATTATTCCAATACTCATAACTACAGAATAGATAGGAATATTTACTTCCATTTATTGCTTTTGGTTCATATAGTCCAGATGTAGTTTCAGGTAAAATAAATCCAATTCCACAGGTATCCCATGAATATGCTTTGATATTTATACCCGATATATTTAACTCAAAAGAAGGATTATTAAATAGGATTTGTCCTTTTCCAGTTAAATAACTCAATAAAAATATTAAACTCAAACATAATGTTCTAAAGCCTATTTGATGCATTATTTAATTATGATGACTTTTTTAGTTATTACAATCTTTTTATTCAATATAACTTTACAATAATAAACCCCATTAGACAAATTGGTTACATTTAACTGTTGATTCAAGCTCTTATCAGAAATTGACTTTATTAAGACTTTTTGACCTATTGAATTAAATAGTTCAATTGTTGTATTCGTGTTCAAATTCTCGAATTGAATTTCAACCAAGTCTTTCGCAGGATTTGGTTTTAAAATAATATCATTATTATTATAATCATTACTTTTATTTTTTTTCTGCATATGATTTATAGGTGCTACAATACGGTAAGCATAACTACTATCACATAACAAACTATCATCCCAAACATAATCGTATTTATTCATTAGCAATGCACGCGAAAGCAAAACAGCTTCACAACCTTCGTGTACACATTGCCCTGCTACTCTTAATAAAACTACTTCTTCATCATCATTAAAATTTGTTCGCTGTTCATTGAGCATTTTTAGTGCAACACTGTAATAATCCTTCCAATTTTGTTCGCAGATGTGTTGTGCATCAATTGTTGTATTAAAATCTAGTGCTTGCAACAATATACCTGATGGCACAATACTATCTGTCACCTCGTCAAAGGCTTGGTTTAAAAGATGTTTAAGTTCGGCAAATTGACCAATTGGCCTATTTTGCAAACTATCATAAAACAAAAATAAAGTATCATTTTCCATACGCCATTCTGGATGCTCGTCAAGTGAATTATATACAGCCGCAGCATCAGCAAATCTGGCTCCATTTTCAAACTGAAAATACCGTAATTCATCATTGGCTACTTGTAAAGCAAATTGTTCTTGTGCTAATAAATCATCCGATACAGTTAAACAATTAATACACCCTGATGAAATAATTGTATGGCAGTTATTTAGTGCTGATATTGTTAGCAAATTAGAATTTGATTCGCCCATTTTCAACAATGGTGATACTCCAAATGTCAAAGCGTTAAATATATTCATACTCCCATTGCCACCAAAAATTGTATAAGGAACAAATATAGCATTAGGTGTATTTACATTTGCCACAAATGTTTGTGGATGGTTACTATACCAAGAATAGCCAGGCAGCCATTGATTACCATTACTACTGCCACCACCATTAGGTTGATCGCCCGGATTGCTATTATTGATACGACTTATTCCTGCTACACTATTATTGTACATTTTGTTACGGATATATCGAATGCTTTTTTGAGGACTTGTTACTCCATTGCTTACGATACCACGCTCTAAATTACTTAATGTGTTGGTATGGACATTAATACTACCTCCATTCGTTAGATAAATCCCATTTCTATAACCTGAATGAAAATTATTATTAGCCAATCCAATATAATTACAAGTAATATTTATTCCATTTGGGCCTGTACTTGTAGCATAATCAGCTTTTATACCGTATATATCGTTTATTGTACCCGCTGTTGAGGCACCAGAATAAGTAGGTAAAATAATATTGTTATCAGCCACATTATCAGCTTGTGCACCTTGCATCCAAATCCCTATATCACTACCTGAAATTATATTCCTATTAATACTTATTCGGTTATGTATATTTGGAATATCAATATGGTTTATGGCAATAAATGTTTGACAAGATTTAGTACCAAAAGGTTTACCTGGTGGTGGTGAAATCAAATTCTGTTTGCATTGTCCCCCATTTTGTATGATTGTATTTTCAGCAATACTAATATAATCTGTGAATCCGCCCATAGGCATTTGCATAGGTAAGCTTGGCTGATTAGTAATATTAATTCGTATACCTTCTAATGGATAATTTATTTGATTATTGTGAATATATGCCTTCTTACGCAATAAATAATTTGCTACTACACCATAGTTGCAACTGGTAAAACTATTCCAATATACATAAACATTATTCATTGTGGTATTTATTCCTGTATTACAATTAGTAAAGCTACAACTATAAATTGAATTAACCGCGGTTGCTAAACTACTGCCAACAGTTATATTATTATAAGATGGAGGTGTTGGAATTGGTGTATATGGTATTGCTTGAACAGTTGAAACGTTATCAGTTGCAAAAATGCCATAATTTGAACAATTCAGAAAGTTAGTGTTGAAAACACTTACTGTTGCATCTTGTGCATAAACACCTACATCGCAATTCTGAATTTGATTACTTAAAGCAGAACTGTTTCCAATTGTCATCAAATCGCAAGCTAACAACGTTATTGCGTTAGTAGTTTTTGAGAATAAGTGATTAACTCCTTTAAAATCAATAGCGGTAAAGCCAGGTATTGAACCGACTTGCCCATCAAATAAACAACCCTGTATAAACCCGTTATTTCCTTGTGGCAATTGTGTTATTACAATATGTTCGTCATTATTTCGGAAAGTGCTATTTTCAAAATAAAATGGTTGAGAGCCATATACTGTTGTTGCCCCATAATTTAAATAAACACCAAATCGTGCTTTTTCAATAATACTGTTATTAATTACGGTTATACTGCTATTAGTGGTTCCACCCATAATTCCTTCCCACATTTTACTATCACAAGTAGTTAATATTGAATTGTCTATTGTTAAATTAGCATTAGGCATAATATTAATCCCCAAATTGGGCGGTTGAGCCATTGATGTTGGTGGTGATTGAATATAAACTGTACAGTTTTGAAAACTGAAGTTTGTATTAACATTAAAGCCTGAAGCAGAATATGGAATATAAATATTGGCATTGCTATAACCATTGCTATGCACACCAAGATTACTTGAAGTGGCTCCGGCAGGTATAGTAATTAAACTTCCGATTTGTGTACTAGTTATTGTAATGGATTGTGAAAACGGACAAGATGAGCAAGTGCTAGTTACAGATAGTGTGTAAACACCTGCTGAACCAATACTAATGCTCGTATTACTTAAATTGTTAATTATCGTTCCACCGTTTGAACAACTCCAATTATAACTTATAATTCCTCCCGGACATCCAGAAATTGTTGCATTAATTATATTACTAGCTGGACATGGCGAATAATTAAATGTCAAATTTATTCCAACCGGATTAGGAATTACATTTACAATAACGTTATCGGAAGCAGAGCATCCATTTAATGAAGCTGTAGCAGTATAGGTAGTGGTGGCTGTTACAGCGGCAGTTGTAGTTAAGCAGTTTGTGCAAGAGAGTCCTGAAGATGGACTCCATACACAACTGTTTCCATTCGTTACACAGGTCAAACTTGTAGTAACATTATTGCAAACACTAATATCAGAACCAGCATTAACTGTTGGATAAGGATTTACAACAACACTAACTGTAGTAGGGGGTGAAACACAACCATTTGCATCAGTAACTGTCAAACTATAAGTACTTGTTGTGATAGGAGTTGCTACTATTATAGCAGGTTGTGATACAGTATAATTGGCGCTTGAATTCCATGTGTATGCTGTAATACCTGATGTTGCACTACTTCCTGTTAATTGTATACTGTTACCGACACATACAGAAGGTGTAATTGGGTTAATTATAGCACTAAAAGGCACATTTGGATTGGTCGGTTTCAATGAAACGTTATCAATAAAATATTCATGAACACTTGAATTAACAGGCGAGATTTCCAAATTCATATAGCGGGAAGAAGTGTTAGAACAATTTAAAAAAGTAACTGAAAAATGACTCCAATTTGATGGCGAAACCCCACTTGGTAAAGTATTAAATACTGAATTAAAGCTATAGTTATAGCTCATAAGGTTATAAGGCTTTGCTATTGAATTTGTAAAACCTACTATAAAATTTTGTGAGCCGGCTACTGTATGTTGTGTGAAAACATCAAACTCTAAAGTGTATGTTTCGTAGGGCTTTAAATCATTGTTCAAAGTAAAAATATTTCTATCCCTATAGAATGGACTATAACGATCACCGATTCCAGTACCTGAAGGTGGGCCACCAGCAGGGTACGGATAATAATTTCCTCCTGAAATTGATAAAAATGTATTATAAGGCGTGCCCGCTTGGGCTGTAAAATTAGTTGAACAAGATTGAGAATGAGGTTGTCCATTAAGGATAGTACAAAAAAGCACTTCGTCTCTTATAATGCTACCACCGCCTCCTGAAGTACCTGGTCCAAT
>JAHEYX010000023.1:0-2445 GCA_023251415.1 Chitinophagales bacterium | reverse complement strand
GCATCTGGTAAGTCTTCCGTTTGACAATTAGGGCTAAATCCTTGAATTTTTGTTTCTTTACCTTCTTCAAAATCACCATTTATAATCATGTTCGTAGTAGCGTTGTATGAAGGTGCAGATGTGCCTGGTGTTACATCAATAGTATAGTAATGAAAACTACCTTGTTCTTTACCGTCATATAAATAAAATCCAAATTGCGCTCTCCCAACAAATCCTGGGCGCGGTGTATAAGTAATTTTTTGATCTCCGTTAGAAAGCGTTAATTGATTGTGATTATTACCACCATTACCACATCCTCTAATATTAAACAATGTGCCTGGTGCAACAGAAATAGGGTCAAGATCGGCGTCAACTAAGTTGTTATCTAAGGCTAAATCAAAAAAAACACTTGCGCCAGTATTATTTACCAAGATAGCATCTGGCACAACATCGTCAGGAAAAAAAGTAGAATTATATGCACTTTGCATATCACCGGTTTTCGATGAATAAGGTGTATTATTATTAATTTTATTATTACCTAAAGAAGAAGTTATATAAGTATTAGAAAATGAATAACCAATTGCTTTCAATGCTGCAATTTCCGCTTTTGTGTACTCCCTCACGTATAAGCCTAATAAGATCACTGGTGACATAACATAAA
This sequence comes from Chitinophagales bacterium, assembly GCA_023251415.1. GTDB lineage: Bacteria > Bacteroidota > Bacteroidia > Chitinophagales > CAIODY01 > JAHEYX01. The sequence continues at coordinate 1,805 of JAHEYX010000023.1, read as the reverse complement.
AAGAATAATAACCTGGTGAATTTCTTCCTCTGTTGCTGAAAGACCACATTTGCCCATCAAAATGAGATAAAAATGAACTTGTTTGCCCTTGTCCTGTATAGGCACCTGAATAAATGGGATAATTATTAGGTGGATTACTATTGTTTAACCAAATTGAGTTGAGTGAAATGGTTTGTATATTGTTGACATATAATGAATTTATTGTAAAAGGCGGAGTTGCTGATGAAAGTAGGCCTGTATACGTAAAGTTCGAACCATTTTGTAAACCTACATTATATGAAGCGTCTAATCCTGAATATTGATCAAAACCAATTGAAGAAGTTAATTGAGTGCCCGAAGCTTTAATAAAACTTTTAAATCCCAAAGCATGAGTAACCTCATGAAGTAGCACTGAATATAAATCATATTCGCAGTGGGTATTGCTTAATGAATAATCATATTGCCAAAAAATATTAAATGGAGTATTGTTCGAGTAACCTTTGTCAAAATTAACTTGTATGAAAGCATGGTAATCATTAGGTCGTGGATCAATACCTGTTGTTGCATAATCAAATATATCACCGTTGACAATATGTGAAGTACCTGTGTTAGTGAAATTGTACACTGCATTAGCTGCCATATTATAAATTGCAGGATAACCATTGGCATTTGACCCACTAGCTACATTCGGATTACTAGGTGTATAAGATCTACGTATATAAATTCTTATACAATTCCCAGGTTGTGAACCACCAGGCACATTAGAAAAATCCAATGTATTTTCAATATATGTTAATACTGCACAAAGGGTATTACGTGAAGTCGCACCATAATTAGGGTCAGCGAATCCTTCTAAAGGAGTTGTTGCTAAGTCTTCATAATAAAGCATAAATTTACCACATTGTACAATTGCACTTGCAGGAAATGAAGCAAAAGGAATCAAAGAAGAATTGGCTGTTCCATTAGCTAGTTTTGCTAAAAATACATCATCGTCTTTACAATACAATTCATGTTCATTCGAATCTATTGGCAAGAGATTTTGAGCAATAAGTAATTTAGAACTTAAAACAAAAAGTATTAATAAAGTAAACTTAATTGCAAATACTTTTGTGAGGGGGGGTGGTGTTTTTTTGCATATTAGTGTAATTTAACATGCAATTTAGTACAAATCTATTGATTAAGCAAAATTAATTTATTTATAAATCAAGTTGATTTTCCGGATTCCTAAACTTTAACCAAAAAACAGATTATAAATCTGACTAGAATAATAATTGTCTTTTTAAACATTTTCTCCACTTCTTAAAAAGTTATTCATTTTTAAATCTCTTAAACTATTTGAAGTTTTTGGTAGTTTAATAGTGTATTCTCAATGAATTCTGTTTGCAAATAAGCTAACTAATTTATTTGAAGAAAAAAATCAGAATCTAAGCAAAACTGAAGCTTTTGCAACAAATAACTCCAAATGCAAATTAGTATTTATTGTCATTTTAATCCGCCATTTTTTAGCGAAAATATCTCGGCATAATTCTTAAATTTATCTTAATAATTGACAATGAAAAATTTGACACAAGTCCCAAACCCTTTGCACAGTTACTAATCACGGGTTTGCAAAGTCACTCCATAAGGCAACTTGTCGTTTAATTCGTCATGCCTTTCGTTCAGTTTCGGGAAGCTCTTGTTGACTTTGTTTTGCCTCTTGCAGCTTTTGTTTTTGCCTTCGTTCAGTTTCGGGAAGCTCATGTCGACTTTGTTTTGCCTCTTGCAGCTTTTGTTTTTGCCTTCGTTCAGTTTCGGGACGCTCATGTCGACTTTGTTTTGCCTCTTGC
>JAHEYX010000288.1 GCA_023251415.1 Chitinophagales bacterium | reverse complement strand
AATGGCAACCACTGAACCACCCATTGCATCAATCTTTTCAATCAATGCAAGGGCATCTTTTTCCAATTGATTGGTTAGGTTTTCTACAAAATAACTGCCGGCTAACGGATCAACCGTATCAGCTACTCCACTTTCAAAAGCTATTACTTGTTGGGTACGTAGCGCAGTGCGTGCTGCAGCTTCAGTTGGTAATGATAATGCTTCATCAAAACCATTGGTGTGTAAGGATTGCGTACCGCCTAAAACGGCTGCTAAGGCTTGTAATGTTACCCGTACAATATTATTTTCCGGTTGTTGAGCCGTTAATGTTGAGCCACCGGTTTGTGTATGAAAACGTAGCATTTGCGCCTTTGGATCTGTTGCCCCAAGTTCCTTCGTAATTTGTGCCCAGATGCGACGTGCTGCTCTGAACTTAGCAACTTCTTCAAACAAATTATTGTGTGCATTGAAGAAAAAAGAAAGGCGTTTAGCAAACACATTTATTTCCAAACCCTTTTCCATAGCAGCTTTTAAATAGGCTTTGCCGTTGCTTAAGGTAAAGGCCAATTCTTGTACAGCATCCGAACCGGCTTCACGGATGTGATAACCGCTAATTGAAATAGTATTCCATTTTGGAAGCTCAGTACTGCAATAAGCAAAAATGTCGGTGATAATGCGCATGCTCGGCTTAGGCGGATAAATATAAGTGCCGCGTGCAGCATACTCTTTCAAAATATCGTTTTGAATGGTACCACTAATTTGTTTCAAATCAGCCCCTTGCTTTTTCGCTAATGCTACATAAAATGCTAATAGAATAAAACCGGTAGCGTTGATGGTCATCGAGGTAGTGATGTCTTGCAACTTAATGCCATCAAACAAAATCTCCATGTCCTTAAGTGAGTCGATAGCAACGCCTACTTTTCCTACTTCACCGTCTGCTAAAGCGTGGTCACTGTCGTAGCCAATTTGTGTTGGCAAGTCAAAAGCCACACTTAAACCATTGGTACCTTGTTGCAATAAATAGTGATAGCGTTTATTACTTTCTTCAGCCGAGCTAAAACCTGCATATTGACGCATGGTCCAACGCTTATCGCGATACATGGTTGGATGCACACCGCGCGTATACGGAAATACACCCGGTTGTTCATTTGCTGTAGTTGGAACATCTGCAGCGGTATACAAGGCTTTAATTTCAATTCCGGAATCGGTGTGGACAGCTTTATCGGCAGGAGACTTTTTATCACTCATAGTTAATAGGAATTAGAAGGTCGAAGATAACGCATTTCGGTCAGCTGTAAAAGTCGTAGCTCAATTTTACCCCTGATACCAGGCTAAGCCACTTGGGTTACTTTGCATGCGTTGCAAAACAAATTGTTTGGCACCGGCGATAGCAGCATTCAACGATACGCCTTTAGCCAACTGTGCGGCAATAGCAGATGAGAGCATACAGCCTGTTCCATGTTTATCGAAACCGCTGATACGTGCTGCTTCAAATGCTGTTTGTTCGCCATCGGGCATGAATAAGGTATCTATTGAAACCGCAGCAGTTGCATGACCACCTTTTACTAATACTGCTGTATTACTTGTGGTGAGTAGTTCACAGGATTGCACAGTTGTAGCACCAAACAAACGCTGCATTTCAGGCAGATTAGGCGTTATTAAATCAATATGCTGCAAGCATGCTTTTAATTCAACGGCATCAATTGTTTGATGAAAGCTGGTACCGGCAGATGCTGCAAGTATTGGATCCCAAATTATATAAACACTTGGCAAATGCGATTTAAGAAATTGAAGCACTTGCTGTAAGGTATGTAAATTCTCGATTAGCCCAATTTTCACCACTTCAATTGCATAACGCTTCACGAGTGGTTCCAATTGTTTTTCTAGGATTGACCACGACAACCATTCTACCCCATCGAAGGAGTTTTCGGTTTGAAAGGTGAGCGCAGTGGTTACAGCCAAACCTACTGTTTGAAAGGCTTCCATGGTTTTGCAATCAGCAATAACACCGGCGCCGCCACTCGGATCAAATCCGGCGATACTGAGCACATAAGGGCGATTGGCAGTTGTTTCCATAATCGAAATTAAGCGTTAGGCTGCTTTGTTTTTTGTTGCACATAACGATTAATAAAATACATGAAAAAGGCGCAGATAAAAATAGAGCCAATGACCACCAGCCCCACGGTATCGTAACGTTGCAACGGTTGATTTTTGGAAGCTTGAATAACTATCATTCCGGAAATAACAGAGGCTAAGCCACCGGCCATTTGCTGGATTGATGAATTGACTCCCATAAAAGCACCGCGATCTTTAGGTTCCGGAACAGCCGTTAACAATGCCGAAGCGGCAATCATACGAGAGGATATGCCGACAAACAAAATGACATTAATGCCTATAACCATATAAATTGGAGTAATACCTAATTGGGTATAGGTAAACACCATTATTATAGAAATGGCTGAGCCGGCTACAAAGGTGATGTACTTCCCGATTTTATCACTCAGCTTACCGATCAATGGACCCACGACAATTGAAAACACACCGGTTATCATAAATATCAATGGCAATTGTTCTTCTTGAATTTTAACATTGTTTACTAAAAAAGCGCTGCTAAACGGCATCAACATAAACCCACCGGTTGCCATTATAGAAGTAGTTAAAAATGCACGCAAATAAAATTTATCGGTAAAGGTATGCCACAGGTGTAGAAAAGGATTTTTATCATTTTTCAGCTTCAAATGCGCATCAATCGGTTTAATGGTAAAAAAGATAGAAACGGTTACTAGCACTGCGATTCCGGCCACCAGCATAAATGGAGCATGCCAATCGAATTTATTGGCTAAATACAAACCTAAAGGGATGCCCAATACCTGACTGGCAGCAAAAGCAGATTGCACAAAACCCATCACAGTTCCGCGACGTTCTAACGGAAACAAATCTGTTATGATGGCAAAGGAAATGGAAGATAATACCCCTCCAAAAATGCCGGTCAAAATACGTGCAGCTAAAAGGTAATGATAGGTTGGAGCTAAGGCGCAGAAGATGGTCCCGCTGATAAAACCCAAGTAGAAAAACAATAAAAGTTTTTTACGATCAAATTTATCGGCAAAGCCTGCGGTTAATAAGCCTGAAATACCCGCACTAAATGCATATGCCGAAACCACCAATCCAAATTGTTTGGGCGTAATACTCATCACTTTCATTAAGTGTGCACTTAAAGGTGAAAGTACCATAAAATCGAGTATGACGGTAAATTGCAAAACAACTAATGTTGCAATCACAATAATTTGATAAGGACTAAAAGCCTTAGTGGTTTGAGTTGACATGTTTTATTTTCAGGTAATTACAACTGTTTGTGGTTGCAATTAATTTTTATAATCATTAAGATGAATGCGTTCGGTACAGTGCACTAAATCGGTTTCGTCGTTAGAAGCTATAATCAACAAGCGGTTCATTTTATAAGCACGAATCAAATCATGCATCCAGGCAATGGCAGCAGCATCTAAATTCGAACTGGGTTCATCCAACAATACGATTGGCGAATCAGCTAACAAAGCTAAAGCCAGTTTTACACGTTGCTTCATTCCGGTACTGTACTGACTCAATAATTTATGTTGATGTGCTTTGAGGTTTAGAATGCTTATTACTTCATCTACTGTTAAGTTATTAATAAAGGGTTTAAACTGTTGGTGAAAGGCCAACTGCTCGAGCAAGGACATTTCTTCTATAAGTGCCGAAGCAGGTGAGGCAACAGCAACCAGGCTGAAAATTTTATCGGATGCTACAGTAGTTGTTCCCTTTTGCCAGGAAATAGCACCGTCTGATAAAGAGCTGTAACCGCTGAGTATACGCAACAAGGTTGTTTTACCACTACCATTACTGCCGGTTAAAGCGTATGTATTTTCAGCAGAGAGACTAAGGTTCATATTACGAAAAACCCATTCGTAATTGAATCGCTTAGCGGCATTAGTCAATATTATTTTCATGCTTTTTGCTGTATCCTTTGATGATACCACGGCCTGAATTACGGCAAAAATCAACTATTTCATCCCGTTCAGAAGTAGCCTTCAATTCACGTTCGATAAGTGCTAATGCTTTAGAGGTATTATGTCCTTTTACAAATAAATAGCGATATACTTCTTGAATGGCATTGATTTGTTCGGTTGTAAATCCACGGCGACGTAAGCCTACCGAGTTAATCCCTACATAAGCCAAAGGTTCACGAGCAGCTTTTACGAAAGGAGGTACATCTTTACGAATCAATGAACCACCTGAAATAAAGGCATGTTTGCCAATTTTAACAAACTGATGCACAGCAGTTAAACCGCCCAAAACTACCCAA
>JAHEYX010000287.1 GCA_023251415.1 Chitinophagales bacterium | reverse complement strand
GGGTTTCACGGTCGTCAATTTTTTGGATATCGGTAGCTTTCATAATTTATAACGTAAAATGTTGTTTGGAAAGGCCACGAAGATAGAAAAGTGCTTAATTCATTTAAAAGGGAGTTATTGGTATTGTGTTAATTACTTTTTGACCGGATTTAAAAATAGGTGCCTACTTTTTTGAATTAGTTTTCCCAATTTTTCTATTTTTGTAAAATTGGCTAAAAAAGAAGGTGAACGGAAGTTAATTCTAACCCTTATTTATAAAACCATGTATATCTATTCATTCACATTTAAATCATTGAAACATACTTATGGATCCAGTATCAATTGTAGCAGGCCTGGTTGTGGGAGCAGTCGGAGGGATATTTACGGGAAAGCTCATTTTCAGTAAATCATTTCAAGCACAGAAGGAACAAGCTGAAAAAGAAGCAAATTTAATTATAGAAAGCGCCAAGAAAGAAGGTGAAACCATTAAAAAAGAAAAATTATTAGAAGCCAAAGAAAAATTTCAACAACAAAAAGCCGAACAAGAAAAAGAAATTTCAGCTCGAACTCGCAAATTAGATGAACGCGAAAGTGCTCAAAAACAAAAAGAAGGTTCATTAAATCAAAAATTAGAATCTGCAAAAACAAAAGAAGCTGAAGTTGAGGCTTTAAAAGAAAACATGAAACGCCAATTAGAATTGGTGAACGAAAAGAAAGCCTTATTGGATAAAGCTCATGCCGAAAATGTTAAAACCTTGGAAAAGGTTGCCGGAATGAGCGCTGCCGATGCACGTGAAAAGTTAATCGAATCTTTGAAAGACGAAGCTAAAACGGCTGCAACATCCCATATTAAAACAATTATGGATGAAGCTAAATTAACGGCTAACAAGGAAGCAAAGAAAATTATTATTCAAACCATTCAACGTACAGCCCAAGAGCATTCTATAGAAAACTCGGTATCTACGTTCCAATTGGAAAGCGATGACATGAAAGGTCAAATCATTGGTCGTGAAGGTCGTAACATTCGTGCATTAGAAGCTGCTACCGGAGTAGAATTGATTGTAGATGATACCCCTGATACCATTTTGATTTCTTGTTTCGACTCTGTTCGTCGTGAAGTTGCTCGTTTGAGCTTACAACGCTTGGTTACAGATGGTCGTATTCACCCTGCACGTATTGAAGAAGTGGTTGATAAAATCAAAAAACAATTGGAAGACCAAGTGGTTGAAATTGGCGAACGTACTGCCATTGAATTGGGTATTCATGGCTTGCACCCAGAATTGATTCGTATGGTTGGACGTATGCGTTATCGTTCGTCTTATGGTCAAAATTTATTGCAACACTCGAAAGAAGTGGCCAACATGTGTGCTGTTATGGCTGCTGAATTAGGCATGAATCCTAAGTTAGCTAAGCGTGCCGGACTATTGCATGATATTGGTAAAGTGCCGGATACTGAACAAGAATTAAGTCACGCCTTATTAGGTGCTAAGTTGGCTGAACAATACAATGAGCATCCTGCTGTAGTAAATGCTATTGGAGCTCACCACGATGAAATGGAGATGAAATTTGTGATTTCACCTATTATTCAAATTTGCGATAGTATCAGCGGTGCTCGTCCGGGTGCTCGTCGCGATACCTTTAGTCAATACACGCAACGTATTAAGGATTTAGAAAACATTGCCTTAAATATGGAAGGAGTGGAAAAAGCTTTTGCGATACAAGCCGGACGCGAATTGCGTGTAATTGTTGAAGCAGAAAAAGTGGATGATAAAGCCGCTGAAATGATGAGCTTTGAGTTGTCTCAAAAAATCATGAATGAAATGCAATATCCGGGACAAATACGTGTTACGGTTATTCGTGAAACACGCGCTGTAAGTATTGCACGTTAAGCAATTCGAGCAGGAGTAATTATTTTTTTATTTTAAAGCGAACGGGAGAATGAACAGTGAGTTGGTGTATCAAATCGCCTTAACCTTAATTATGGATATCGGTCCGGTATCCGGAAAGCAGTTTATTAATTATTTTGGGAGTGCCGAGGCTATTTTTAAGGCCCGCAAAGCTACTTTGGGTAAGATGCCCAATATTGGCGAAAGTCGATTAAATGTCTTGTTTAGCAATAGAAACGAAGCCCTTCATCGTGCAGAGCAAGAATTGCTTTTTCTGGAAAAAGAAAAAGTGGAAGCCATTTGGTATCAAGATGTGCGCTATCCGAATCGCTTGCTGCAATGTGTTGATGCTCCTCTTCTTTTGTATCATAAGGGGAATGCCAATTATAACCAACCTAAAACTATTGGTATTGTTGGAACACGCCGAATGACCGATTACGGGAAACTGATGTGCGAAAAATTAGTTGCTGAACTAGCTCCTTACCAACCACTCATCATCTCCGGTTTAGCATTTGGGATAGATATCGTGGCGCATCGGGAGGCTTTAAAAAATGGCTTGAGTACTGTTGCTGTAGTAGCTAATGGCATGGATCGCATGTATCCGAAAGAGCATTTGAAAACGGTAAAAGACATGATTAAACAAGGCAGTGTACTTACCGAATATTGCAGCGGTAGTATTCCTGACAAAGAAAATTTCCCGCAACGCAATCGAATTGTAGCAGGTATGTGCGATGCTATGATTGTTGTAGAAACAGCAATAAAAGGCGGTGCCATGATTACAGCTAACTTGGCAATTGGCTATAATCGAGATGTATTTGCTTTTCCGGGTGATGTGAATCGTCCATTTTCGCAAGGTTGTAATGAGTTGATAAAATCAACCAAAGCTCAATTGATTGAGTCGGGCAAAGATGTATTACAATTTATGAATTGGGATGATAAGCCTAAAAAAAAGAACTCGGTTCAGAAACAATTGTTTGTTGTGTTAACACCGGAAGAAGAACAAGTTGTTTCGTTATTGCAGCAGTACCAATCCCTAGAAATTGATGAGTTGTGTTTGAAAGTATCGCTATCACACAGTGCTGTTGCCGGTGCCTTATTAAGTTTAGAATTACAAGGATTGGTGCAAGTGCTACCGGGAAAAAGATATAAACTCTGTTAACTGATTTCAACAAGCTATTCCGTGCTTGGTATGGCTAAAATGTATTCATGCTGCACAACGATACAACCGGATATGAGTTTTCCTTACTGTTCAACCTAACTATACCTTATCCGGCAAAAACGACCTCAATATCTTTATATATAACAATTATGGGCGCTAATACTTAGTTAAATACGGTGTACACCTTACTTAGTAAACCTCAAAAGCCGATAGCTTGTACAACAAACTTCTTAAGCTATGAAGGCTATATTTGGTTTTTTACTGCTACTACTCCTTTACACCACTGCTGCTGTAGGGCAACAAACTACTGCCTTTTCATTTCAACACATCAGTAACAAAAACGATGTAAGTTCTAATCCATTTACGGCAATTTCACAAGACAACCAAGGGTATATTTGGTGCGCCACTTTAGATGGATTATTTAAGTATGATGGTTATTCGTTTCTGCCGGTTCAATTAAAAGTAAACACCGATTCGTTTCGTTATTACAACAACCGCGATTTGTTTCATGAACCCGAAAAAAATTGCATGTGGATTGTCAATGAAGAAGGCGGATTAGTGCGCTACAATTACTTTACAAGAGCCACGCTTTATTTACACGCACAAAACGGAAATGCCAACGCTTTAGCTTCAAATGAATGTAAAGACATTTGTAAAGATCGAAACGGGAATTATTGGATTGCTACTTACGACGGATTAGACCGTTTAAGCATTACTGAAAAAGAACCCGGAAAAGAACAATTTAACTTTACGCACTTTCATAAAGAAAATGGACCCAACGGTTTAATCAGTAATCGCATTAGCGGTGTAATGATGGACCATTCGGGTAAAATATGGTGTGGTACTGATTTAGGATTATGCTGCATTAATCCGGACACCAAACAAATTACGAACTACCAAATTCCGATTGGAAAAGGTAACGAAGTATTAGATGTTCAATGCATGCAAGAAGATGAATCCGGGACAATTTGGATAGGCAGTTGGCATCACGGTGTTTGGCGTGCGGTTCCTCAAAACGGCACTTATCGCTTTGAAGCCGTTGCCGAATTAAACGAACTGAGTGCACAATCCATTCACCAACTAATTATTGATCGCGAACAAAAACTTTGGATTGCAAGTGGTGATTATGGAATAGGTCAGTATAATATTCTCAACCACCAAGCCACATATTACCGGCACCATCCACAAGTAGTGAATACCTTATTCAACGATAACATACATTCTATTTTTGAAGATGCTACCGGTTTAATTTGGATTGGGAGTGATAATGGTATCGATAAAGTGAATGCGCACAATTCATTTAATTTT
>JAHEYX010000286.1 GCA_023251415.1 Chitinophagales bacterium | reverse complement strand
ACACTAAATTCTAACTTATGAAAAAACTAATCGGAATTCTTGTATTACTGGCACTTTGTCTAGAGTTTAGCAGCATGAGTAAAGGCGTGCGCGTTAAGCCGTTTATCGTTTTAGCCTGTACCAGTCAAAAAGTACATGCCGGCATTAAAGGTGGAATGAACGCAACCTATTATAATGTGCGGGTCCTTATTACGAACCCCAATACCTTAAGTTTCGACTCGCTTCGTTTAGCCGAAGGACTTTGCCTGCCGGTGCGAGTAGAAAAAACGTTGAATGATTGGAATAAACCATTAGCTGTTAATGATACGGTATTAATCGTGTGTACGGTTAATGATAATGATTGGGCCAATTTTTCACGTCATCCAAACCCGGCCAATACTGCTGCCACAAATTCAACAGCAACTAACCTGCTATTATACAGCTACCAAAATAAAAAAATGACCTATTCGATTAGTGATTTTAAAAAATTGCCTCCGTTGAATATGCCATAAGTAAGGAAAGTATTACCTTTGCATCGTTTCGAAATTTTGTCTACCCGACGTGTACCCTTAAAATTTCTATTTGATGATCTTACATAATCGCATTTCAGCCGACGAGCTGAAAAAACAGTTAATGGCTGAAACGACGCCACGAACAACCATTTCATTTTACCATTATTTCCCAATTCCTGACCCTGAACAATTCAGAAATCAATTGTACTTAAATTTAGTGCAATTAAAAGTGTTCGGACGTATTTACGTTGCGCACGAAGGAATTAATGCGCAAATTAGTGTACCGTCTGATTTAAAGTCAGCTTTTCAAGAATACTTGTATAGTATCCCTGCTTTGAACGGTATTCGTTTGAATATTGCAGTGGATGATGACGGTAAAAGTTTTTGGGTGCTTAAAGTTAAAGTTCGTGAAAAAATAGTTGCCGATGGTATTAACGACCCTTCATTTAGCATGGAAAGGAAAGGCACTTATTTAAAAGCTGCCGAGTTTAATGAGCTGAGTAAGGATCCAAATGCTGTAATTGTGGATATGCGAAATCATTACGAATATGAAGTCGGGCATTTTCAAAATGCCATTGAAGTTCCTAGTGATACCTTTCGTGAACAATTACCGATGGCTGTTGAAATGTTAAAAGACAAGAAAGAACAGCCTATTATCATGTATTGTACCGGTGGCATTCGTTGTGAAAAAGCCAGTGCCTATTTGTTGCACCAAGGTTTTAAACAAGTGTACCATGTTGAGGGTGGTATCATTGAATATACCAACAAAGTTAAAGAAGCTGGTTTGCCTAATAAGTTTATCGGAAAGAACTTTGTTTTTGATGAACGATTAGGGGAGCGCATAACACCTGATATCATAGCTAAATGTCACCAATGCGGTGAACCGGCTGATTCCCATACCAATTGCAAAAACGAGGCATGTCACTTACTATTCATTCAATGTGAAAAGTGCGCAGCAAAATACAACGGGTGTTGTTCTCCGGAGTGTGCACATGTACTAACATTACCGGCCGATGAGCAAGCACGTTTACGTAAAGGCATTGACAAAGGACAAATGATTTTTAATAAAAGTAAACAACGTTTACGTCCTCGCCTGAATCAAGATGAAATAAACTTTTAGTTTTATTAAAATAGCGTATAGCGTTAAAATTATACCTATTCTTTTGCCATAACTAATTGATTCAACAAGAAGTGATTAGTAAAGGGGTTGTAATAAATCGGCTTATTTTTAAAGTTCCTGTTGAAAACTTGTGGATTGCAAAAGGGAAAATTCTGCCTGAGAAATAACTAGGCAAGCGTAATTTATTCTACATTAGTGGCAATTAGCTTAAACACCCTAATCCCCCTAAAGATGTATAAGCCTTTCTTTGTCGAATTGCACAATTCGAATCCCATTCTTGGCACTAAAATGTTGCAAATTACTTCGCAACATAAAATCGGTAATACTGCTAATAAGCTTATTTGCTATTTATTTAAAATACCCAGTTACTTCCCATTTATATTATACTGCCCTCGAAAAATCCCTATCAATAGCTACACTTTTAACAGCTAAAGTCAAATTCCATTGCCAATACATACTAAACCCCTTTTTTCCCCAATAATAAACCCTACAGTTATGAAATCCATTTTTACTTTATTTTGTTTTGTGCTATGCTTCCATTTAACACAAGTATTTGCAGTTGTACCTGAAGCCCATAATTCAACACGCAGCAATATCGGAACAGGTAATCCTATAACAAATTCACCTCAAACTGATACCGTTGCTTCAACTCCACCCACAAACAATACTGTCACCACAACAACTACTATAGTAACTGTACAAACTCCCGCAAATGACACAACACCTCATTTTGCAGCTTTTCATACTATGGGTGTGGATTGTATTGATATCAACGATTCTACAAAACATAAAAAGTCATGTTATCCGGAAGACTATATCGCAGTGAAACTAAATAAGGAAGCTTATGATTATGCGGCTGCCAATTTGAGCAAAATCAGTTTATGGATAAATGGTATTTGTTTTAAATCGATACATCCGATGATGGCAATCAACAATAACAGTTTATTGTTTAAATTGAAATACGATTCAAGTGCTAATTCGCCGTGGGTACTTTTCTATGCCTATCCATTCTATTACAAGTTTGAACACAATGTGGCTATAACTGCAGGTACAAATAACATCGAATTTAAATATAGTAGTACAGCTATTACGAATACAAAACTCTTTACTTCAGTATGGTGGCAAGTTTGGATTGTTTTGCCGGTATTTATTTTATTTATCATTTTATTAATTTATTATGCTAAGGGGCTTGTACGTGATACGTATATGTTCTCGGGTACAGGTGTTTATATTTCCTATAAAAAAGGGGACCGTTCTAATGCTGCTGCCGGAATTTTGCACTATACAGATTTACCTTATAGTTTAGCAAGAAGTCAATTTTTCTTTTGGTTAATCATTATCTTCTTTAGTATGGTTTATATCTGGGCGTTTAAAGATGCTTTAGCAGAACCGACCGGAACTATTTTATTATTATTAGGCTTAAGTGGTGGTACATTCTATATCAGTAATTTAATCGATAAATCCGGTAATTCGACAGCTTTAGCACCGGTTGCCCCAGCTGCCGTTCCCGGAGCACCACCTATTTCTTCAGATCCGGCTGCAGTTATTTCTTCAACTACACAAACTGCTACACCTGTTTTATCTCCTATAACCGGAGCTCCCATTGCTCCTCAAACGATTACTCAGCTTACTAATTATTTAAAAACAAGAAATCCTGCTGAAAGTAGCTATTACACCTTTATTTCAGACATTTTGAATGATGGTAAGGGCATTAGTTTACATCGCTTACAATTAGTGCTATTTACGGCGTTCTTGGGTATCGACTTTATTTGGCAAGTGATGTACGGTTTATCTTTACCACAGTTTAGCCAAACCTTAATGACCTTAATGGGTATTAGCAGCGTAACTTACGCCGGTATGAAAACCAATGAGGCTTAATTAAATAAAAAAGCATACGATTCATTTAACTTATTAAAATCAAATGGGAATGCCGAAAACCAAATAGAGTAGGCCAATTACACCTATGAAATCTATCAACTTCAGTGCTCAATTTATGGGCGGTACATTTGGATTTTTTACCATCCAGATTCTTCACAATGGTATTGTTACTGCTTCATTTGTACTGTCCGGTTCAAGTGATTCCAATCAACAATTAGCGCCTGGATTATATTTAATAACTGTTCAAGGAGCTGTGCCTCCGGGAGGAGCAACCTTTACTATCGGTCAAGCGACAACCCCGCCAACACCTGAGCAATACGCAGGCGGACCTATTTATAAAAACTATGTTTTACAAATCGATTAATTCAACTTTTACGCAATGAAAAAAGCCCTATTCGTATTTTTTTTAGTTCCGGTATTTTTTACTCTTAGCGCCCAAACCAATACTGCTCCTGATTCTATTAAGAATGTAACCCATACAGCTAACGACCTTAAAAGTGGAAATATGCAGGATGTGTTAAGCAGTTTTTTCCAGTTGGGATTAAACGACCTGCTTACTAATGATAGAAGTTTTTCATTTAACTCCAACTTCTTTGCTATAATGCTAAAAAATGATCCCTCATTAAACAGTGATCGTAACTATGCTAAGTATACATTTCAGCGCAACTCCTATTTTAACTTCAAACTGAAAGTTGATGAAAATTTCAACTATAACGGGTCAACGTTTGGCTATAACTATGCTATCATAAACAAGCGTGATTATACCATCGCTAAGGATTTCGCCAAACAACTCAATGAAAAATTAGATAGTCAGAATAAATTTGCTGCACAAGCTGCCATGCTTATTTCCGGCAATTATT